>JADFXS010000039.1:0-601 GCA_015233515.1 Deltaproteobacteria bacterium
CCGAAGGTTAGCGGGATCAGGCAGAACCTGCGTCGAGAGCGAGCCGAGTTGGCAAACCTTCTCTTCGCCGATCCTCTCGACAGGGAGAAAATCCATGTCGTGGCCCAGCAAATCCTCATGCATCAGGCGGAGTTGGAAAACGAAGTCATTGAACACATCCTGGAGGAAAGAGAACTTCTCTCCCCTCCGCAACAAAAGAAATTCTATGAAATTATCGTGGATCAATTTTCTTCGGGTGGACTCGGCGTCCATGATGTCAGGGGAGGAAAGACCTGAATGAACAATCCCCGGCAACGATTAAAAACCTGAAACGACTTTCATCGCCGCCGGGTATTGTCGGTTAAGCGGTCACCCGGTCATCCACCAGCCAGCCATCCGCCAGCCGCATGATCCGCTGGGCATAATCGGCATATTCGGGATTATGGGTGACCATGACAATGGTCATCCCGTCTTTGCCCAAGGCCAGAAGAAGCTTCATGACCTCCTGACCCGTGGTTGTATCCAGGTTCCCGGTAGGTTCGTCGGCCAGGAGGATAGGAGGGCGGTTAACCAGAGCCCGGGCAATGGCGGCCCGTTCCTGCTCGCCGCCCGAGCATTGACC
>JADFXS010000039.1:611-3436 GCA_015233515.1 Deltaproteobacteria bacterium
GGGCAGGCGGTTCTCCTTGCCGGTCAATCCCACCCTGGCTAAAGCCTCGGCGGCCAAATGACGTTTTTCATCTCCGGGCATTTTTTTTATGGCCAGAGGCAACATGGTATTTTCCAACAAGGTCAAATAGGGCATCAGGTGGTAATTCTGAAAAATGAATCCCAGATATTCCCGGCGGAAGTCGGACCGCTGGTCGGGGCTCAGTTGGTAAACATTCAGACCGTCTACTTGGTATTGACCGGAGGTTGGAGTGTTTAAAGCGCCCATGACTGCCAGCAGAGTGGACTTTCCCGATCCGGACGGACCCATGATCGATACAAATTCGCCGGCGTTCAGATCAAAACTGATCCCACGCAAGGCGGCGACCTGTCCCTGGTCCTGACCATAAAGCTTGACCACGCTTTGAATCTGAAGAAAACTCATGGTTCCTCCTTCCATTATAACGACCGCAAAGCAACGGCCGGGTCCATGCGGGCGGCCATGGACGCGGGATAATAACCGGCCAGCAAACCCAGGCACATCGATAAGGCCATGGCCATTCCCGCCACCCAAGGCTGAATGTTGAGGGTCACGTGGCCTTGGGTTTCCGCCAGGATGGGCAGGCTGATTCCGGCTACGCCCAGGCCGATCAACCAGCCCAGCAAGCCGGCGGTGGCCGAGACTATGGCGGTTTCCAGCAAAATTATGGTCATGACATGACGCCGGCGGTAGCCGATGGCCCTAAGGATACCGATCTCCACGGTCCGATCCCTGACGGTACCCATCATGGTTACCAGGACCACCAGGCCGCCGACCAAGGCCATGAGGACCGAGGCTCCGGTTGATGTTTTCCGGAACATGTCCAGCGTCTCCAGACGGCCTTTGACCACGGACATAATGGCCATGACCGAAGCCTGGGGCATGGCTTCGGATATTTGGCGGACCATTTCCTCGATGGGGCAACCTATGCACAAGGCCGCCACCTCGGCCATGGAAATCCGGCCGGGTTGCTCTAAAATATCCTGAGCTTCGCTCAGTCGAACAAAAAGCAAGTCATCGTCCTGGGAGCCGGTCGAAGCTAAAACGCCGCTGACCGTAAGCTCCCGATTCTTGAGAATCGCTTTCCCGCCGATCTTCAAGCCCAGCACTTCCGCGGCCTTGGCCCCGATCAGTACTTGTCCCGCCTGGGGCTCCTTCCCCTCGATCTGCCACCAGGGCTTGAGCATCCTGGCGGCTTTGAAATCAATACCGGCCAGGAGCACGGGTTTGCTGGAGATTTGAACCGCCCCCAGCAGCACCGGGCCGACGGCGGCGACATTGGCCGCGTTTTTAATACTACGAACCGCGGCCAGGTCCCGTTCAAAAAGTTGGTTGGTTTCAAAGGAGAAGCCGCCCAGGGATAAACCCTCGTACGCCAGGCTCAGATGCTCGGATTTGGGGGTGATGATCATATTGGCCCCGTATTTCTCCAAGTGGTGGTTGACAGCCCTGGTGAGGGAATCGCTCAAGGTTAAAACCGCCACCACCGCGGCCACGCCGATGGTCAACCCCAACAGGACAAACCCGGCTTTGGCCTGGCGGCGTCTGAGGCTCTGCCAGGCGATGTTTCTTAAATTCATCAGCCTCTCCTATTGATTTGACGAAAAATATTTCAGTCCGGCCAGTAGTTCGGATTTATTTATGGTAATCCGGCCGCTATCTTCCTGAAACTTAAGCGGGACCGGGTTGCAGCCGCCGTGGATCAAACCGACTTCCCGAATAGGGAAGTGTCGGCCGCAGTTCCGGCAAACCATGTCTCCGCCTTGCTGGGCGTAACCTAAATTCGCCGGGAAACATACTTCGCAGGCATCCAGGGCGGCCCGGAATTTTCCATCCGCACCCTTGACTATGAAATAGCGGATTTTTACGCCATCCGGAGAGTTGATGCTGAAATGCCGAGAAGCCTCCTGTTGAAAATCAGCCATCTGATGAGTCAGGGATTCAGCGGGATCAGCGGCTGCGGCGGAGGCCGGCTTGGGCTGGACGATCGCGGAGATAGGGGAACCTTGATTGGTGCTGGTTGGCTGCATGGATCGCCATATCAAAAAAACGGCGATAACCGCCGTAATCGCGGCTAATCCGACGATCATCGGAATCATGAATGATTTTTTATTTTGATTCGCTCCCAGAACGATGTCTTTTTTTTCGGACGAGGAAGCATTGGAATTATTTTTCGAGGCCATATCAATAAGCTCCTTGACTGAAGAAGATTTCAATTGGAATAAGTCAGCGTTTTACCAAGTTTGTTAGTTGGGCGGTAAACCCATATGGTCCGCGGGCCGGCGGTCGATATCCGGCCAGTTAGCGACGCCTGAAACCCTCGCCGGTAAAAAATACCTGAAGCGCTTCCCGCTGAAGGGGATTGGGCAATGACCAGGTCGCTAGACTAAAAAAAACAGAAATGATCGGTGATCAAATGAGAAGGGTCGAAGTCAATTCATATATTGGAGGCGAATAATAAACCATAAACGGGCCGGAACCGGCCGCGTCAAAATAAGTTATCGATAGAGATCTAATGGTGGTCGAGTCAGCCGGTGCAGGCTGCTCCAACATAGGGGGCGTGGCGAGACCGTAGGCGATCGGTTCCGGCGTCGGGGAGGTCCGGACCTGGCAACATTCCTTGGTCTGGCAACAGCAGGTCTTTTTGAAGTTGGGTCCCGGGTGCGTATGTGGGGCCGAGCAACACTCCGGAGCGGTAGTCAGAATTATCCTGCCGACCGTGGGATTTCCGGTTCCGGCCATAGCCGCCCTCGTGCTCCAAAAGGCTCCGGCCCTCGGCCACCATCCGGGATCGCAGGAAGACCACG
>JADFXS010000039.1:3446-3903 GCA_015233515.1 Deltaproteobacteria bacterium
AGTCTTCCGCACTATGCTCATACTCCCATTCAACTTACGATTTAAAACGTAACAGCGGAACAATCTTTTGTCAAGAGGGAGCAAGCGCCCCAAATCCATCGTCTAATCGCGAATTGGGCGCGGGACCTTCCCGCCGAGCGTTGCGGCCGGGAGTTAAGTGTCTCGATGCTGCAAGTAGTGAATCAGGGAGTGCCCCGGGGCTTTTAAAACGGCCCCGGGGTATTGAAGGTTATTCGGCGCGAATCTGAATTTGGCGCGGTTTGGCTTTTTCCACTTTGGGCAAAACCAGGGTCAGGACTCCGTCCTTGAGTACCCCGTTGATCTTGCTCTGGTCAATAACGCTGCCCAAGGTGAATTGACGGGCGTAATCACCTTCCTGGTATTCCCGATAAATAGTTACTCTTCCTTCTTCCGGAGTGATTTTTACTTCTCCCTTGATCGTCAAGGTATCATCCTT
>JADFXS010000039.1:3913-9767 GCA_015233515.1 Deltaproteobacteria bacterium
CGATCAACAGATTATCTTTTTCCACTCCGGGCAGGTCAGCCACGAGGGTCAAGGCATCTGTGGATTCATATATATCCACGGCCGGGACAAAGACCGGGCGAGGTCGAGTCTGTTCGCCCTCTGTCTTGAGGGCCATTTTATCGCGAGCCTGTAGTTCTTGGGTCATGGCATTAACCTCCATTTCTTATTGGGGAGACTTGACAACAATTTGTCTTGGTTTAGCCTCGACGGCCTTGGGCAGAGTCACCTGTAATACGCCTTCCTTGGTCACGGCCGTTATTTTATCCGCGTCCACTCTGACGGGCAGTTTGATGACCCGCCGGAAAAAACCGGCTTCACGTTCGCGACGGTGGTAGTTTACTGTTTTGTCCGCTTCAGCTATTTTGCGTTCACCCCGGACGGTGAGTTGATCGTTGTGGACGGTCAATTCCAGGTTTTCCGCGGTTACCCCCGGCAGTTCAGCGGTTAGATAAAGATTATCTTGGTCTTCACTGAGGTTGAGGTGGGGGAAAACACCAGCTCCGGCCGGACCACGCCCTTCGCCCGTTCCGACCGCTGTATCGAACAATCTAGATACTTCCTGACGAAGGCGATCGAATTCCGACCACGGGCTGCGCAAGCCAAAAGATCCCGGTGTCCATCTGATGATGGCCATAGCATTTCCTCCTTTACTTTAATGGGTTAACTACCGTGTCTTTATAAAAATGAGGTAAGCATCCGGCCAGGGGTTGTCAAGGGGGAGAGATTCAAGTTCACGTTGGCGCAGGTTCAGGGTAAAACTCAGGATAATATGTGTTAATTTCAGGAAAAATTAATGGAGGATAACTGCAACACTTTTTTTCTATTTTTGACGATTGTCTACATGAAGATTATTTGTAGTTGATGTAGAGTAGGATCATCGCAGTTATCACCCCGGATGGCAGAACGAGTTTATGTAGGGGGCTTCGCCGGGCAAAGGCTTCGAACGAAGGCCGGAAATAGGGATTCAGCAATGGCCATTAAATCTGAGGGGGAACGAACTTATGATAACACCCGCTGGGAATCGAGACATATTAGTTAAAGCGGATTTTGAATCCGGGCAATGGATTTGGACGCGGGGGGCAACGAAATCATTTGATATCCCGCTCCAATACGATAACCTAGTGGGATATGGCCTCTCTCTGAGTATCCAAGTCGACCTTTATTCTTGGTTTCAAAACGGTCAGACTATCTTTAGGAACAATACTATTAGCTGGATAGAATTCGATAACCAGGGACTTAAACTGACAAAGAATCTGGCTTTAGAGTCGTTATGTCGTTTTAACGTTTATTACAAAAGCTCTTCACAAAATCCTGATATGCAGTCAGAGGAAATTCAATATATACCTTGGGAAAGAAGACCAAATGTTCCGGGTTATTTTTATTCTCCATTTAATCTGGAAAGTGGTTGGAAAAGTAAAATTACATTTTGCTTCGGCCATGCTCATTCAGGGTGGGTTCTGATGGCCATACTCAGCACCGCCCGGAACGAACATCAGATAATTCATCTCACGCATGTATTTGATCCTTTTCCTGATCTGGTTGCCTGGATAATAGCTATTGCCAAAGGAACCTCCAAAACGCTTCACATCGATGAAGAAGGACACTATTCATATTTAACTGGACGATCTATCAATGCGGAATGGTTTGAGCTGGTCGTTGAAACGGATTGCTACGATGAATCAATACAAATTGGCTTTGTCTGCCAAAAAATTTTGGCTTTAGTGAACCGCAGGGAGCTCGTAAAGGAATTTTATCGTCGTTTCACCGATTTCCTTGAAAATGAATACAAGAATGATGAGTGGGGTTTGATAAGATCAGAAAATTACAATAACGAAGAAATAGTCAAGGCCATGCAATATCAGCCTCCCGGTCTTGATTTGAAACCGATCCGTAATTATTTGGAACAGAGCTAACTATGTAAACTTAAATGATTATGCCGCGAAGGGAAAAGTTGAGATGGAGACGGCTTGTTATTCCTACACGATCATGCCTGATTTCCGATCAGACGCTTATGGCTGGGTTCAGGAATACTGGGAGCAACACCCCGGGGTTGGGGCAAAAATCGCGGATTTTACCGGCTGGCATGGCCACCATGCAATATCCAAGAAACTGGAGGCCGATTTAACACGGTGGAATCAAAAATTAAAAATGGAAGTCTATAGTTGTGGCCTTAATCACCGTCTATTTGATTGGCGTAATTTCCATGATCAAGGGTTGGCTCTGGCTCGCCGAATAAAAGGAGAGCTTGGGCCCGATATCAAGGTAATTTATGAAAAGCCCCTGGAAGATCCCGGGAATGCGATCGAAAGAAAAACGGAAATTCTGGACGATGGTTCCCTTAAAACATTATCCACTGTCCCGCTGGAAAAAATCATCCCCCTGGGGAAACATTACGCTTCCGCGATTCCATGGTGCGAATACTACACCGAAGAACAATTAGAGCGAATACATTCAATAAGCATATGCTGGTCCAAACTCTTTCTTGAACCCTATGATCGCGGCCATTATGCCCGGCTGCAGCTAAAGCCAGAAAAAGATCATCTCCATGAATCTGCGTTTAAAGGAGTGATTGACGGCCGAGAAGTAAACATCATTCTGGTGGTCTGGACGTTACAGCTTGAAGCCGCCCGCTTGATTTACAGCAAGGCCCTCGAACGAACCAACTGGCGATATCCAGGCTGGTGGGAGCACGTATACGAAGACGGCGTTGTTCTTGGGGAGCGTATTCTCCGCTTTGTTTCTGGTACTCACAATCTTGCTTCCTGTTACATGTATGCGGGCTTTATCCTACTGTGCGAAAAAAATCTTGTGCCATCGGCTTTTGAAAAGGTCGAGACCCTGCCCCGTAATTATGTCGGAGATACCGCGGAGATGATAGACACAGAGCGCTATGGGGTCAGGGATGATTATCGCTTAGTGCGCGTTGTGCTGTCTGTCGAAGAGTTGAACGATGACTTGATTGATGGCTTGGAAAGTCAATTGAAGCAAGGCAAACCCATATCCGTGGCCGGCGCGGGTCGCATGCCGGTTTACACCGATATAAAGCCGTTTCTGTTCGAACTTAATCTTTCGGAACTTGCCCTCTTGAACCGGGCCGATGCCCGAAAAGGATTATCGGCGATAGACCGAAAACTCATTCACGCCTGTGAAAACCTCGATCTTGCCGCCATGCGGGCTGCAATCCAACAAGGCGCCAATTTGAACGCTATTGATGAATATGAAGGCACTCCATTTAGCTCCCTTCTTCAATCGTTGATGGACAATGACTACCTTTTGGATCATCCGGAAGATAGTTCTTATTACAGTGGGCGAAAAGTTTTATTGCTTGGTGCCGAAGAAAAAAAAGAACTAGTTAAAATGCTGCTATCGGCTGAAGCTCACCCTAATCTCACTGGATTTCTATCACTTACTCCGGCGGCTCACGCTGGCATCGAGGGTCAGGAAGAAATACTCGAGGTGTTGCTGGATGAGGGTGCGGATCCGACCATTCATTGTTCGAACGGTTGCTATGAAGATTGGCCTTCCTGCTGGGATTATGCAAGTACTGATTCATCTCTAGGTTATCCTGGCGCGGCGCGAGTTTTGGCCCTGCTTGAAAAACGTTGCCCCACGCCATATTGGGAACCGTGCGAGGAAGAACTTGTCCAAAAAAAGCCCGGGATATCTTTTAGGAAAAATCGCTTAATTGGTTTCCATGGCAACCTTAGCCGCAATGAATATAGCTTTCTCAACCGCCCGGGCATGAAGGGAGTCGCCGTAGCCGCGGTCAATTGGGGCCGAGCGATTAATCTTTTGGATATCAAATACATCAAGCATAATCTTGCGGATGAGATCATATTTGAAGATGCCGTCTCCACCTTTCATTTAAAAGGTAAAGACGCGATAACCGCATATTGGGATGACTTTATCAGAACTTTGTCCATGGCCGAAAAGAAACAGCGAGTATTTGTTCAGCTCGGCACGGATTCAAGCGGTCTGGTTGTTCCTCTTTTGTGTAAATGGGAGGAACGTGAACCATATTCCTGGATCGAAATCGAAGAGGACAGTTATAAATTCGTCTCTTTTCATAGAGTTGTATATCATGGTTCACTACTTAAATTTATTGTAAAGAGCGGAGTGTTTCCCGGTTTTGATGTTGCACCATGGGAATCTGCTACCGTCGATGAATAAATATGCTTTGACTGAAAATGCTTTTCGGCACTCTAAAGATGATGACCTGGCTAGCGTCCTACCCATCAGGCATTGGACTGATAGCAAAATCAGATGCCATATCTTGACCTGCATTGTCGCTTTGTCTCTTTTACGATTACTTGAAATCAAATTACGCGAAACCGGACTGGAAATGATAGCTTCAAAGGCCATAACACCCATGAATAGCCTACATTCTCGCCTAAATTACCTATTAAAAATGAAAAAAACCACCAGAGTTATAGAACAAGCAGACCAAATCCAAGCTCAAATTCTAAAAGCCTTCGGTCATAAGATCACACTAAGCGAGGTATTATAAAAAATATACTAATAACATGTTGTTTTAATACATTTTTATTGAATAATGCCGCCAGATTTTCTTAAACTTCAGTCCAACGCTCACTGTGGGGAGCTTCAACAACAGGTGGATTTGCTTATACGGCGGGCGACCGGCCCACCGCTATCCGACTAAGGCTTCCTCCTCGGGCGGGCATTGAGGAGCGGTGCGATTTTGGATTGTAGTCAAATATCCGTCCGCTATTAAACATTCACCTTAATTTTTCGATAATATTCCGGGTATAGCTGCTTGGCGCAGTCGGGACAAATGCCGTGGCTGAAATGGGCGTCCGAATGGTCTTGAATATATTGTTCTATCTGTTGCCAAAAGCCTTGGTCATCCCGGATTTTTTTACAGCTGGCGCAGATCGGTATAAAACCCCTCAAGGTTCTGACTTCCGCCAAGGTTCGTTGAAGTTCGCAAATCAGTTCTTCTCGTTCTCTTTCGGCTCTTTTGCGTTCGGTGATGTCCTCGATCAGGACCAGATAGCCCCGGATCTCGTTATTGGTTTGAAGGGGAGTCATTATAAGGTTCATGAGCCGCCGCCCTGATTTGGTAGTTCGGTAAAGATTATAGGTTTTGACAAGATCAAAATCAAATTCGACTTCTTTACGAATAATTTCGCCTTTTTGAAACTTTTCTTTTATTTCGCGGCTAAGGTTGGGATCATCGAGCAGACTGAATCCGCCAATTTCACGCTTATCCACCAATCCGAATATATCCAGAGAGGATTGGTTGACATCAACCAAACACCCGGCGGTATCGAACAGTTCTATACCTATCGGTGATTGAGAGAAAACGCTCTTAAAAAGATCCTCGCTTTCCTTCAAAGCCTCCTCGGCCCGTCGGCGTTCGATGTTCTCTTTATTCAACAGGTCGTTTGCTTTCAATAACTCGGCGGTTCGTTCTTCGACCCGTTGTTCCAACAGATAGTAAGCTGCCTGCAATTCTTTCTCAACGCGGGCTTTATCCGTAACATCATAGATGATCGAGTAAAGCAGCTTTTGCCCCCTTAAACTGACCGGACCGGAATAAACCATCACATCGCGAATTTCTCCGGAAGCTAACCGGTGACGAAAATTGAAGTAAAGTCTTTGAGCCGCTTGGGCGTTTTCCATTTCCTGCTTAACCTGTTCCGGATGCAGGATATTGATGTCCATAATTTTTTTTTGGACAATTTCCGCCAAGGAATAGCCGTAAAATTGGCAAGCGGCTTGATTAGCCTGGATGATGGCTCCATCTGTAGGGTTAATGAGAAGTTTGATCGCCTGATTCAATTCGAACATCTGGAAATAACGACTTTCATGT
>JADFXS010000039.1:9791-17349 GCA_015233515.1 Deltaproteobacteria bacterium
TGTTCAGCCGCGAGACGAGCGGTATATAAAGCCGTTTCAATAGTGATTTTAATTTGATAACGATTATAAGGGGCTAAAATGTACCCCACGGGATTAATCCGACTGGCTTGTTCGACTATTTTTTCGTCATAATGACTGACGATGAAGACTATTGGAATCTCTATACTTGCCAGAATTTTCTCGGCGGCTTCAAGGCCGGCTACCGGGCCTTTCAGGGAGATGTTCATGAGCGTAAGGTCGGGTGACAAGGCCCGGATTTTTTCAAAGGCATCCTCAGCCGATGATACGACGGGCAACACGTCATAGCCGAATTCTTCGAGTATCTTCACAAGATGTCTTGCCGTAGCCTCTTCACCCTCAACGATCAAAATCCTGGGTGGAAAGGGCGAGTGGTTGTCTCCGTGGTCCAGGTGTTTCATAAATACTCCTCGTGGCAGACCGCCGGCTAGACCAAAAGCGAAATAATAAATCTAATTATAGCATATGGCATGGATATTAGTCGGCTTGAGGCGATTATCATTTTACGGGGAAATGGTTTTTTGAACTGATTTCAATTTGCGGATCGGCAATTAACCAACCCACAACTTGATGATTCTCCGATGTGGCCTAGTTAAACGAAATTACCTGGATAGGACGGCTATTATCCTTGTTTTGCCATTAATCCTTAAGGTCGTCGATCTGGGAAATTTTTTGTCGGAAAGCCTGACAAAGATAAAAGGCCCGGAGTGTCTCCGAGCCTTTAATATATCCAATTTGATGTCTTAATGGTCGGGACGACTGGATTTGAACCAGCGACCCCTGCGTCCCGAACGCAGTGCTCTACCAGGCTGAGCCACGTCCCGACAAGCAACCAAGATATACCATCATGGCGGTCGTTGACAAGGAAAAATTAGCGGGTAATGCAATCTTTCAATAAAAGATTCATGTGCCTCGTTGCTCAAAAGCGGCGAATTACGGGCTTTTCGGGATTAGTATTGATTTATTGATGGTAAAACAGTATGAAAATGGAATTGTCCGCAGTTACGATACTTGATTCCAGTCAGGTCTGACGCTGAACATGTGGACGGAGCGCTAACCCCGTAGCCGGCTAGGAGATTAGCGAAGAAAAATTAAATCGCTTTCGTTCCTGATATGTCGAAGATTCCCCGCGGCTCGCCGCGGCGAGCTTCAATAGATATCGATCTTATAACCGAGTTGGGTATGTTTACTGGGATAATACAGGGGTTGGGACGACTGATCGGCATGGCGCCCATGTCCGGGGAGGTCAAGCTGACGGTCGAATCCGACTTTGATTGGGAGGGGCCGGTGGTCCTGGGGGAGAGTATCGCCGTGTCCGGGGCTTGCCTGACGGTGACCGAGACCCAGGGGCGCCGGTTCACCGCTCATGTCTCGGCGGAAACTATCTCCCGGACTATTCTCAGAAACCTCAAAACCGGCGATCGGATCAATTTGGAGCGCGCGATGCGTCTCTCCGATCGTCTCGGCGGTCACTTGGTTACGGGTCATGTGGACGGCCTGGGACTGATCAAGGAGAGGACTAAGCAGGGACAATCCCTGGTTTTTACTTTTGGACTGGACGCGGCGCTCGCCCAATATGTCATCGAAAAAGGCTCCATCGCGGTGGATGGTATCAGTCTGACAGTCAATCGGGTGGACACTGACTCGTTTTCGGTGAATGTCATCCCTCACTCCGCCGCGACGACTACCCTGGGCTTTAAAATGCCCGGCGACTATGTTAACCTGGAAACCGATTTGATCGGCAAGTATGTGGCTCGTATTCTGGGGCGGTCGCCGGGTGGCGCCAAATTGGATATGGGTTTTCTGGCGGAACACGGGTTTTTGTAACCCGGGCGGTTATTTTTGGTTCTATTGCGCTGATCTGAGGGCGACACGCACGTTTCGACATTCTTCTTCCCTGGAATAGACCGAAAGGAACGGATTAAAACATGCCCTTTTGCACTATACAAGAAGCTTTGGAGGAAATCCGCCAAGGCAAGATGGTTATCCTCGTCGACGATAAAGACCGGGAAAATGAAGGCGATCTGGCCATGGCCGCGGAAAAGGTCACTCCGGAGGCCATCAATTTCATGGCCAAATTCGGCCGGGGCCTGATTTGCATGCCCATGACCCCGGAAAAGATAGAAAAACTCGGCTTGAGTCTGATGGTCCGGGACAACCAGTCTCCCTTTCAAACAGCTTTCACCGTATCCATCGAAGCTCGTCGAGGAGTAACCACCGGCATTTCGGCCCATGACCGGGCGACTACCGTCCTGACCGCGGTTGATGATGATTGTAAACCGGTAGACTTGGTCCAGCCCGGCCACGTCTTTCCTCTGCGGGCCCGCAGCGGCGGAGTCCTCGTCCGGACCGGTCAGACCGAAGGTTCGGTGGATCTGGCTCGTCTGGCCGGGCTGAAGCCGGCGGCGGTGATCTGCGAAATCATGAACGATGACGGCACTATGGCGCGCATGCCGGATCTGGAAATATTCGCGGAAAAGCACGGTCTGAAAATAGCGGCTATTGCTGATCTTATCGCGTATCGTTTGACAAACGAACGCTTGGTCCAGCGAGCGGCGGTGGCTAAGCTACCCACGGCTTACGGCGAATTCACGGCTATTGCCTACACCAACAAGGTGGACAAGTTGGAGCACATCGCCCTGGTCAAGGGAGAATTAAACTCCGATGAGCCGATTCTGGTCAGGGTCCATTCCGAATGCCTCACTGGCGACGCCTTGAAATCCTTACGCTGCGATTGCGGCGACCAGCTCAAAGCCGCCCTGACCCGCATCGAGTCCGAAGGCAAAGGCGTGCTGCTTTATATCCATCAGGAGGGCCGCGGCATTGGATTGATCAATAAACTCAAGGCTTATGAACTCCAGGATCAGGGCTATGATACCGTGGAGGCCAATGAGGCCCTGGGCTTTCCGGCGGACTTGCGGGATTACGGCATCGGAGCTCAGATACTATCCGATCTAGGGGTCCGCCGAATGCGTCTGATGACCAACAATCCTAAAAAAATGATCGGCTTGGAAGGTTATGGCCTGACCGTAGTGGAAAGGGTCCCGATAGAAATACCGCCGCAACAGGAAAATTTAAGATATATGACGACCAAGTGTGTCAAGATGGGGCATACTTTGACTATGGTCGGTCGGCCGCCGACGGCCAACGATGAGGGATGAGCAGCCTTGGCATTCTTTCTCACACGGAGAGAGAATCTTGAAGGTGCGGACTTGAGAATTTTACGTAACTCTCAGAGCGGAGCTTCAAATTTTTCTTAATTTTTAAAAATGCGGGTGAGAGCATTCCCCGCGGCTCACAACGGGGCGAATCAACTTTTTTATTGGGAGTCATAAAATGCCCAAATTCATCGAAGGCCATTTGAATGCCGCTGGACTTAAATTCGGCATTGTGGTCACCAGGTTCAACAGCTTTATCACTGAAAAACTGCTGGCCGGAGCCCTGGACGCATTGACCAGATCCGGAGCTGATATTGACGATGTGGTCATTGTTCGGGTTCCCGGCTCTTTCGAGGTTCCCTTGGTCGCCAAAAAAATGGCTCAGGCCGGTAAATTCGATGCGATCATTTGTCTTGGCGCGGTCATTCGCGGCTCCACGCCTCACTTTGATTATCTGGCCGCCGAAGTCACCAAAGGCGTGGCCGCGGTCGGACTGGAATCCGGCTTGCCCTTGGCTTTCGGTATAATTACCACCGATACTATCGAACAGGCTATCGAAAGAGCCGGAACAAAAGCGGGAAACAAAGGTTTCGACGCGGCCATGACGGCCATTGAGATGGCTAACGTCACCCGGCAACTGAATTAATCAAAAATTCGGACGCCGAACGTTCCCCGCGAGTCAAACCGGAGCGGATATCTTCACTAAATTACTTTTGGGTCATTAATTCGAATATTGGAGTTCGGTGAACCGTGGGCCGTAGACACTTGGCCAGAGAACTAGCCTTGCGGATACTTTTCCAGTTTGAAGCCGCCGAACCGACTTCGGCCGGCGATGCTTTTTCTTTATTCTGCCGCAATTTTGCCCCGAATCGGGACGAGGAAAACTCTCTGGAATGCGATGAAGATCGTTTTAATCAAGCCCTGCCTTATGCCCAAGAACTTTTCTTTGGGGTGATCAACCATTTGCAGAACATCGACCAATCCATCGCCGAAGCCTCCCAGCATTGGCGGATGGACCGTATGTCTCGAGTTGATCGAAATGTCCTGCGTTTAGCCGTATATGAAATGCGCTTTCGACAGGATGTCCCGCATAAGGTGAGCATCAACGAAGCTATCGAGCTGGGCAAGGAGTTCGGCACGGAAGAATCCAAAGCCTTTATCAATGGGATACTTGACCGGATTCATCATCATACCGCCGAGGTCTTAGCGGACGAGGACGTGTCGTGAATCAAGGGCGCGTCGCGCTTTTCCTGGTCGCTTTGCTGCTGACCGGGTGCGGTTATGCTTTTCAGGGAACTGTAAACCATACTCCCGACGGCATCCGCCGCATCACCATCCCGACCGTAACCAATACGACCACGTACACCGAGCTGACCTTCAACTTGACTAACTACGTGATCCAAAGATTTAATATGTCTCAGGGCCTCAAGGTGACCCAGCCGGACGACGCGGAAGCGAGCTTGAATTTATCCATCACCGCGGTGCAAATTGATGGAGGGGCCAGGGCCCAGAGTAACGAAGCCTCGGTCAGCCGTCGGGTCAGCATTATCGTCAGCGGCTCCTTGAAGCGGATCGATAACGGCCGAAAGCTCTGGGAGGTCAACCAACTCATCGGGCGACGCAATTACACGGTCACCAACGACCAAAGCATAGTGGAAACAAACCTTAACAAGGCCATGGACATCATTGCCGAGGAGTTGGCTCAGAAGATACATGATAATATCATCGAGGATTTTTAAGAGTGGGCCAACCCTCCGGAGGCGGGTAAAAATCTCTCCAACTTGGCGTTTCGATAAAGACTTGCCGACCTTTGGCGGTCGACCGCGCCTGCTCATTGATTAGGCGGTGGATTTAGGTGACCCCGGCTGATGTTCAAAAAGACCTGGCTTCCGGTATCCTGAAGCCCGTTTACCTGATCCACGGCGAAGAAGGTTTGCTCAAGGAACGTTTGCTCGAAAGCCTGGCCGCTTCTGTCCCCAAGGATGTCAGGGATTTCAATTTACACAGGTTTCTGGCCGAAGAAACTCCGGTGGGCAAAGTCCTTGAAAATGCGCAAACCATGCCTTTCCTTTCCGATCGCCGAGTGATCATAATCCGAGGCGTGGATCGATACTCGGCCGACCAGTTGGAAATTATACAAAAATACCTCACCGACCCCAATCAGACCACTTGCCTGGTTTTGGAAGCTGATAAACCGGATTTTCGGTTGAAATTTTTCAAGTCCCTCCGGGATCAAAAGCGAGAGATCACTTGTCAGGCTCTTAAAGGGGCGGCGGTCACCAGTTGGGTCCAGGAAAACATGGCGGGACGCGGTTTGAATATTTCATCGGAAGCCGCTCGTCTGCTGGTCGAAATGATCGGAACCGATTTGACTGAACTCGAAGGGGAACTCGAGAAAATTTATTTATATGCCATGGACCAGCCCAGAGTAGGAACCGAAGAAGTCAAAATCGTGGCCAGGCTCTCTCCTACCGCCACCGTCTTTGCCATGGGTGACGCCGTGGGGCGTCAACAGCCGGACAAGGCGCTTGCGGCGTTGAACGATCTGCTTTTGACCGAGCACCACCTACCCATAATGATCATGCTTATCCGCCATTTTCGGTTGTTGCTCAAAGCAAGGGTCTGTCTCGATCAGCGTTTGGAAGAGGGCGATACCGCCAAATATCTGGGGGTTCCTCCCTTTGCTGCTAAAAATTATTTAAATCAAGCTCGAAACCTATCCTTCAGTAATGTCAAGCATGGTCTGGCCCGACTCCTGGCCGCCAACTTGACCCTGGTGACCAGCCCGGCCGCCCCGCGGTTGGTGCTTGAACAATTGGTGTTGGACCTGACGACGCTTAACGCCAAATCCACTCTCAAGACCGCCAAGGGTCACTCACCCTCTTATTGACGCCGTACGACTCGGGGGGCAAACCTCAAACTCGGGTCCAAATTCGATCATAAAACCCAACGCTCATAAAGATTCTGTCAAGGCAGTACTGTCAGTTGAGGAAAAAATCTGCTCGGCGGCGCGGATCGCCTATTAGTTGCGGCCATATTTTCAACGAAATCCGGTTTCCGTGTCCGTTAATCGAACGAATGAACATGCCGGGGAGGGCATTCCCCCTAGCGCGTTACGGCGATCTTCAAGCTGAGTGGATTTTGGGCAGGTGGAAATATCATGAGGTCCTTGGTATATTATTTCATAGGCATAAGACGTGATTGTAAAATTGTCATTTTGGCCCGGCTTTTTTGGGGCTTGTCCGCCGCCGCCGGGCTCAATTTTGAAGTCCTCAAGATACGTCGATGGTCCTCCGGCTTCAAAATATCGCCATCATCGATCCGGGCTGAAATTCCCAATTTTGCATTCACCTCACAAGATTGACTATTAGACAGTGGTGAAAACCCCGGCGGAACGGGACTGAGGCGGGCTTTTTTTTAAATGGCGGAAAACTCCTTGAATATGCTATGGTTTTTCTTATTTCTCGCAGTGGTTCTTTTGGCGGTTGTTTTCTTCCGGCGGCGAAAGTTACGTAAAAGGACTGCCTCCCGAGAACAGAGTGAACCACGCTTTTCGTTAGGGAACAATCGAGAACTCCTCGATGCCTTGTTTAACAACCCGTTCCGAATGATAGGGTTTCTGTCTCCGGACGGGAAACTGCTGGACACGAACAAAACCTCCATGGAATTTATCGGCGTCGAGAAAGAAACCGTCTTGGGGAAATATTTCTGGGATTGTCCCTGGTGGAACCATGATCCGGAAATGCAGGCATGGATTCGGGAGGTGGTCCGGAAAGCCGCGGCCGGCGAAATTTTAAGGTCGGAAACGGTTAATTTCGATGCCATGGGTAAAACCCGCGTGATCGATTTCGCCATCAAACCAGTGCTCGATGAGCAAGGGCGCGTAATCTACCTGATTCCTGAAGGAATGGATATCACGGAATACAAACAAACCGACAAACAACTCGAGCAGGAACGCAAATTAACCGATGCCATCCTGGACAGCATTCCAGGATTGCTCTATCTGTATGATGATGAATGGCGACTGGTCCGTTGGAACAAGCAACATGAAGTATTGACGGGATACTCGGCCGAGGAATTAGCCGGTATACACGTGCTTGACTTCTATGCCGGCCGCGAACCCGATACATCCAGAATTATTGCGGCGGTAAGCAATGTCATGGAGGAAGGTCGGGCTGAAATCGAAGCTGATTTGATCACCAAGGATGGGCGGGCGATAACCTTTTATTTCACCGGTGTCAGATTAACCATCGGGGGAAAGCCGTACTTCACCGGAATCGGGATAGATATAACCAAAAACAGGCAGGCCGAGGAGGAGCTAAAGCAAGAGAAGGCCTTTTCCGAGAAGCTTATCGACAGTTTGCCGGGCATTTTTTATCTTT
>JADFXS010000439.1 GCA_015233515.1 Deltaproteobacteria bacterium
AAAATCGGGAAACGAGCGTTGCAGCCAGGAGTTACGTGCCTCAATGCCCGCAAGTAGTGAATTAGGGAGTAACCATTTTTTCATTCTGGTGACTTCTAACGACGATACTTGGCTAATTGCTTGGCGGTCTGCTCAAAGTCGCCGGATTTTTAAAACAGGACGCCCAGAAACGGAATCCGTCCTAAAAGCAGGTCCTTGGCTCGGAAATCCGGATCAAGGGTCAAAGCCCGCACCCAATTGATCAGTTCCCTAGTGGCTGGTTTCTTTTCGATATTGCTTAATTCCCGTAAACGATAAAAAGTTTCGATCGCCGCCTCGGCCATATCTTGGTCAAGGTTGGGGAAATGAGCCTGGACTATCCGCCGCATCATCGCGGGATCGGGAAAAGAGATATGATGAAAGTTGCAGCGTCCGAGAAACGGGTCTGACAAGTCTTTTTTGGCGTTGGAAGTGATGATGATGATCGGTCGATATCTAGCGGTGACGGTCTTATCGATTTCCATGATGTCGAACTGCATCTGGTCGAGGACGTCCAGCATGTCGTCCTGGAAATCGGTATCCGCTTTGTCGATTTCGTCGATGAGCAAGACCACGCGTTCATCGGATACGAACGATTGACCGATTTTACCCATGCGGATGTATTCCTCGATGTTGCTGACCTGTCTTTTTGAATCTCCGAACCGACTGTCGTTCAAACGAGTCAGAGTGTCGTATTGGTAAAGGCTGTCCACCAGTTTCATGCTGGATTTGACGTTGAGAACAATCAGGGGCAGCCCTAAACTTTCCGCAATGGCGTGAGCCAGCATGGTCTTACCTGTGCCCGGCTCACCCTTGAGCAAAAGGGGCATTTCCAGGGCAATGGAAATGTTGACTATTTTAGCCAGTTCCGCATCCAGGACATATTTCTTCGCCCCGATGAATCGTCCACTCTCCTGATTGTTCATTCATTTGCCTCCATATCATTATATTAATTTTTAGCCGTTCTATTTTTTTTCGCCGTGGATAATGATCAACAGGCATATTTTCCATGTTCAGCCGTCAAGCACCAAATCGACGCCGGGATCATTTTCCGGAAAACAACAAAGCACGGCATTTGGTCTGGTTGCGCACCTCGGAAATTATCCATTTGCTCCGATAATCTAGCGAATTCTGATTCGAGTCCCGTATTCAACGGAAAGCCGTATCTCCTCGGCGCAAATACCAATCGGAAAAAGTGTGCCGCTGATATGCGCGCCCCGCAGGCTGGCGCCGGAGAGATTGCAGTCGGTTAAATCCAAACCGGCCAAATTGGTCCCCCGCATATACGAACCGCTCAAGTTCAACCCGCGAAGATGAGCTTTACGCAAATCCAGGCCGGCCAGGTTAGTGGTGCGCAAATCCGGAGGTTTGCCTTCAGCCACCAAGCGATTGAATTGCTCGATGTTTTCCTCGAAAAGAATGCTTGGTTTCGGTCGCCGACTGATTTCTGGTTTTTCGGGCATTTAAGACCTCCCAGGTTTTCGTTTCAACGATTTGAAGCTGCCCGCGGTGAGCTGAGGGCATCTCCGACATGCAGGGAACGAACGCTATTAGCGCTTTTTCTCGCTAACCCCCGGCAAGCTGCGGGGAATGCGCCGGCCTGCATGTTCAAATAGGCTGATATTGTAGCAACAATATGATAATGGAGCAACATCCGAAACCCGTCCTTCTTATCGGACTTGCCAAATACTCAAAAGCCGGATAACCTTGGGACAGACTGTTGCCTATGGATGAAAGGATTTTACCGAGATGAAGGTCTGGGTGAGGTTACCGATAGTTATAGCTGTGGTGGTGATATCTACCGTGATGATCTCCGAATCGACCAACGCGGCCGCTCGCCGGGAACATCCTCTGGAATGGTATCGCCAAGCTTGGTGCCAGAAGCAAAACGGGCAAGCCGACTTTCGTATGATCGAAGGTAATGACTGCGATTGCCTGACCGCCTCCCACGCCGTGGCTTTTGAATACGCCGACCGTTGGGCCGAAGTTATCGGCCGAAGTCTGGACAATGCCCGGCAGACCGGACGTAAACCCGGAATAGTCCTGGTCATGGAAACCAAGGACGATCAAAAATATCAAGTTAATCTCAGGACTACCGTCGAAGCTTTCAAGCTGAACATCAACTATTGGTTCGCGGGCGACGGCGCCCCGGGTGCGGATGAAACCTCACTTACTTCCGGGTCGCCTCCCCCGCAAAAGCCTGATGAAGGTCCGGGAAAAAACCTGCCGGAAAAGACTCCGCCGCCGTCCGCCGCCTCGAAATCCGAAGCGCCCTTAAAAACGCTGACTCAGAATTACCTGGATATTCTAGCGGAAAATCAGGCTATCAGGACTTATAATATCGGGTTGGCTTATCATAAAAAAGGCGACTTGCAACGGGCCATCCTGGAATATACCAGCGCTTTGGAACAGAATCCGCGTTTCACCAAAGCCTTGCAGAATCGTTCCGCGGCTTACCACGCTCTTGGCGATGATGATAAAGCTCTGACCGATTTGAATCTGGCCATCGACATGGATCCCACGGTCGCCCAGCTTTTTTATAACCGGGCCGTGATCCTGGAAAAGAAAGACAACTTGGAAAAAGCCGCGGCCGATTATCAAAAAGCCAGCGAGCTTGATCCGGAAAACGAAGAGTTCAAATCCGCGGCCAAGGATATGAAATGGCGGGTCAAGTGGCGCCCGAAACCCGGCAGCGGAAATTGATGCCCATCGAGTAAACGGACCATTGTCATGAAAGCCGCGTGCCCTCAATGTGGACATATCTACGATATTCCGGACAATAAAATTCCGGAAAAGGGCACTTTCGGCCGGTGTCGACTATGCGGAACAAGATTTCCGGTGGTCCGAACCCCGCTGGAGACGCAGACCAAGGCTTCCCGTCCTTTAGCACCGGTGATCCAACCTCCATCGGCAACAACAAGGCCGGCGTCGGTCGCTCCCGAACCACCATCAAGTAAACCATCCGATCCGACTAAATCCATAAAATCGACCTCCACGGACAAGGCTGATGCATTTCCCGGATC
>JADFXS010000440.1 GCA_015233515.1 Deltaproteobacteria bacterium
TTTTCATGTTTTCGGGAAAGGCGATCGACCAAATCACGAATGCTACGGTCACTCCGGCGGAAACCCAAAAGACAATCGGATCGAACGTTTTGGTAGGTGGTTTGTAATCCATCAAAAAGCCTCCGACAAAAGATATTGGAACTCCCGGCAGGAGTCCGTTTTGCTGCCGAAACAGAGCAAAGGATATGCCACGGCGGATAGAAATCATTTTTTAAAGCTCTTTTTTCGTCGGCAAGAAGCTATTGATGGAACTTATTATTAAATTATTATAAATTATATTATAATTTAATTAAATTAGTTCCAGAGAAAACAGCGTGCGTGGAGATTTCAGAGGAAATAAGGTCAGTAATGTAGGCAAAAATATTTTACATTTTCTTTTTTTGTCAAAAACTGTTTTCATTGTCAAATAAATTTGACAATTTTGGGAAATGATTTAGAATCGAGTTGCTAGAAGCTCGCCGCGGTAAACCGCACAGAGTTATCTTCATGCAAGGAATGAAGGTATTTAAATTTTGGCTTCGCTAACCCCGGGAACTTTCTGCGGAGTTAGCGTTCGCCAGGGGCGGACAGTTTTGACCAGGAGCGAGACCGAGGACCGATTGAGCTGAGGCCGCCGTGACCGTATTTGAAAGGATTATCCGCCATGGACAGCGAAATGGCCCGTTCCATGAATCTGGCCGAGGTTGGAATGCTTTCTATCCTGGAAGCGTTCGATGAAGGCGTGATCATCACCGACGAGGTGGGGCGCGTCGTTTTTTATAACAAATCCCAAACCTTGATCGATGATTTAGAACCGGAATACGTCATGGGCAAAAAGGTGACCGAGATATACAACCTCGACGAAAACAGCAGCATGATCATGCGTTGTCTCAATGAGGGACGACCCATCAAGGGAGAGATATTTTTTTACTATACTTGTCGAGGCAAACTCGCCAACACCATCCACAGCGTGTTTCCACTTCTCATCAATGGACAAATCATGGGGGTCATCTGTTTTGTAAAGGATTACAAATTCCTGGAACGGACGATTAAATCAGCCACAAGACCGGATCACCGTGAAAATCAGGACTTGGGGAATGGAACCCATTACCTGTTCACTGACATTGTCGGCACGGACCGTTCTTTTCTGGACGCGGTCAAATTGGCCCGCCTGGCGGCGGATTCTCCTTCGCCGATCATGCTCCTGGGGGAAACCGGAACCGGAAAGGAGATGTTTGCCCAATCGATCCACAATGCCAGCTCCCGCCGGGGAAAACGGTTCATCGGCATCAACTGCGCGGCTATTCCGGAAAATCTGCTGGAAGGTTTACTTTTTGGAACCGCCAAAGGGGCGTTTACCGGAGCGGTGGATAAAAAAGGATTTTTCGAGCAGGCCCATCAAAGCACTTTGCTGCTGGATGAGGTTGATTCCATGCCGTTGACGCTTCAGGCCAAACTGCTTCGAGTGCTTCAGGAAAGACGGGTCCGGAAGGTTGGCGGAGCGGATGAAATTCCCATCGACGTCAAGATTCTCAGTTCCGTGAGTTCCGACCCGCACCGCGCCATTGAAGATGGCAAACTGCGCATGGATCTTTATCACCGGTTGGCCGTTGTCTTTGTCCAAATACCGCCTCTCCGCAGTCTCAAGGGCGGAATCGAAGCTCTGACCAAGCATTTTATAAATAAATTCAATATGATGCTTGGAAAAAATATTGTGGGGGTGACTCCGGAAGTCATGGACTTTTTCCTGAGCTATCCTTGGCCGGGCAATATCCGCGAACTTGAACACATCATAGAAGGGGCCATTAATATAATTGAACAAGAAGATAGAATCGACATCCGGCACCTGCCCAGACATTTTTTCTGGCATAAAATTGAAAAAACACACGAAAAAAATTATGAAACAACTGATTTGACGGTTTCACCCAAAGTAAGGATGTGGCCTTCCAAGGAGGAGTTGGATAAGCCGAAGAAGCAAGATTCGTCAAACCAGGATGAGAGACTTCTGCAGAAGTTTCAACATGAAAGTGAGCGGCGGATGATTCAAGAAGCCCTGGTCGAAGCGGCTGGGAATATCGCCAGGGCGGCCCGTCGTTTGGGTTTATCGCGGCAATTGCTGTCTTATAAGCTGAAAAGGCATGGACTGAAAAATAATTGAACCGGCAGCAAACGCTAACCCTGCTTCTTGCCGCGGAGTTAGCGCGCAAAAATTAAAATGCTTTCGTTCACTATATGTTGAAGCTCCCCGTAATTTGTTGCGGGGAGCTTCAATGTCTTTAGTCCCATAACAGCCGTTGGGCCATGGCTTCTCTATAGGCCGCATCGGCCTTTTTCTTGTCATCCGGGTTATTTTTGTTGAGATCAATAGTGACCTTGTCTATCTTGCCGGTGAATTTGTATGGCGCGGAAATGCCATAATCCTCCACCACCGGCGTCTCCCCGTCCTGACCCACATCGGCGCCTTCATCAGGTGAAAAGACATAGCCGTGCGTGCTGTCAATTCGTCCCTCGGCGACTTTCTCTCCGTTTACAATAAGTCTGCCCATGCCGCCTTTTCCATATCCGCCGCCGTCATAATCGAATTCATAGCGGATGCTTGCATTCCCGGCATTCAGCTTGTCAGAGGCGGCAATAGTGTAACGTTTCAGGCCCAGCCAATTGTAAGAGAAAGTGGGTTTGCCATCTTTCAGATAAAGGCTCCATCCGCCGAAGCGTCCTCCCTGGGCCAGGATCACGCCTTCCGCGCCGCTCTGGGGGACTTGCACCTGGGCCGTAACGGCATGGGTTTGATTTTTCACGTTGATGAAAACGTTTTCCGACATCCCGGTCATTCCCTCGTAAACGGTCAGCGATGTTCTGCCGGCCATCAAGTCGGGACGGCCCGCGATTTCCGCGTTCATGCGCTCCTGAATGCGGTCGTCGATCGGCAATACCTGGTATTTCACCGCCTCGGACATGAAAAGATTTTGCATCTGTTTTAGCTTATCGGGAAACTTTGCCGCCAGGTCATTGGCCAAGCTGAAATCGGTCCTGGTATCATGCAGTTCCCAGTATTCTTTT
>JADFXS010000040.1:0-16059 GCA_015233515.1 Deltaproteobacteria bacterium
TATCTCCATTCCCACCGGAGTGGACTTGGATATTTTTAATCCGGAAATATCCACTGAGGATGTTCGGGCCGAATTTGGCTTGGTGCCCGGGCAGCGGGTCATAACCATGGTGGCGGTCCTGAGGAGTTGGAAAAGACATGAGGTCTTCCTGGAGGCCGCGGCCTATCTAACCGCCACCCGTCCGGATATCAGGTTTTTTATCGTGGGCGAAGGACCGCGCCGCCCGGATATTGAAGCCGCCATTGCGGCCTTAAACCTGAATTCCAGAGTGATTATGACCGGGCATCGCTCGGATGTCGCCAAAATATTGGCCGTTTCGGACGTATGTGTGCTGACCTCCGAATCATCGGAAGGAGTGCCTCAAGCCGTGCTCCAATACCAAGCCATGGCGCGCCCGGTAGTCGCGACGAACGTCGGTGGAGTCCCGGAAGTGATCGAACATGAGCGGACCGGATTAATATGTCCCATCAACGATCATTTGGCCGTGGCGGAAGCTGTCGCTCGAATCCTGGACGATCCCGGTTTGGCTGAACGTCTTGGTCGGGAGGCTCGCCGCTACGTTGAGGAAAAGCATAGTCTCCAAGCCATGGCCGGAACGACCTTGGAACTGTATGAACGGATTTATCGAGGTAAATTGAAAAGACCATAGACGCGAACATCGGAGTATTATATGCCCATCAGTCAGGAATTATTTAAAATACTGGTTTGCCCTCAATGTCGGGGAGCGTTGAATTTGGAGTTGGAGCATAGTCGCCTGACCTGCCTGGCTTGTAAGCTGGCTTACGAAATACATGATGACATCCCCAACATGATCATCGATGAGGCTAAACCTTTAGATCAAACCGTGAAGGAAAATTAATATCAATCGGTAGCTGAAACAGATGGACTGGAGCATTATTCAACAATCCCGCGATTTGGCTAAGGGGCGATTTCCGCGAGCCTTGAAATTGCCCATTGTGCCGGACCAGTTCACGCTGATTTTAAAGTCTTTGAAGGCGGATACTAAAGTTTTGGATATTGGAGCCAACGACCGGCGCCTGGAAAAGGTGATTTGGGAAAATTTCGGGGCCATCCATTATAAGAGCCTCGATGCCGACCGTCGACTGCCCCACGATTATTACGATTTCGAGGAGATAACCGAGAAATTCAACCTTATTGCCTGTCTGGACGTAGTGGAACATCTGGAGCCGGATGTGGTCTTTCAATTGCTGGCCAAGGCTTTTCATCGATTAGACGACCCCGGAACCATGTTTGTGTCCACCCCCAATGTGTTTCACCCGACGTGGCTGCGACGGGATTGCACCCATCGGACTTATTTTCATTACGATGAACTGGCCGGGATGCTTCTATCCGTCGGATTCAAGCAGATACAAGTTTTTCGCATCGGAAGACTGGACTGGAAAGGACGCCTCGCTTACCCTTTTTATAAACCTTTGTTGAAGATGCTGGATTTGGATTATGCCACCAGCATTATGATCAGGGCTGAAAAGTAAACCGCCATGGCCACTCTATCGGCAGTCATAATTACCTACAACGAAGAAACCAATATCGCTGCCTGCCTCACAAGCGTGGCCTGGGCGGATGAACTGATCGTGATGGATTCCGGGAGCACCGACCGGACTCTGGATATATGCCGGGAATTCGGAGCCAAAGTTTTCCATCAACCCTGGCTCGGATATGCGGCGCAGAAGAATGCGGCCATAGCTCTGGCCTCGCAAGATTGGATATTGAGTCTGGACGCCGACGAACGAGTCACCCCGGAACTGGCGGCCGCCATTCGCGCCGTGCTGTCGGGGCCGGAACCGGCTGTACTGGGTTACCAGGTCCGACGTCGAGTTTTTTTCCGGAATAAGTGGCTGCGCCATGGCGGGTTTTATCCGGAAAGACTCGTGCGCTTGATCAAGCGCGGTTATGGGCGCTTTGGCGATCGAGCCGTTCATGAAGCTCTGGAGCTAAATGGCCGGACCGGGCGCCTGGAGTACGACCTGGAGCATTACACCTATCGGAGCGTGACCGATTATGTGGATCGAATGCAGCGCTACTCAACTCTGGCGGCTCAGGAATACCATAAATCCGGCCGGAAAACCGGTCCCTGCCGTATGGCCGGCCGCTCGATTTTTACTTTTTTTCAAATGTATGTCCTGCGATTAGGCTTTCTGGACGGGTACGAAGGCTTTTTAATGGCCGGTCTTTATGCGATCTACACCTTTGTCAAATACGCCAAACTCCGGGAAATCGATCTGGAGGACCGGGGTGATTGATTCTTTTGAAAATGTTTTAATTATCAAACTGAAACATCTAGGCGACGTTCTGACGACCACGCCCTTGATTTTTTCCATAAAACAAGCCTGGCCCGCGGCCAAGGTGAGTTATCTGATCAATCCGGGGGGGGAAGACCTGGTCAGATACCATCCGGACGTCTCCGAAGTCTTTGCCTGGCCCCGACATGAAGGATGGATCTCGCAGACCGAATTGATTTTTCGGATGCGCCGTCGCCGTTTTGATCTGGTTTTGGAACTCTCCGGGGGCGACCGAGGCGCGTTTTTGGCCTGGACTACCGGCGCTCGAGTGCGAGTGGGTTATGCACCCAGGACCAGGAGCAAAATAGATCGTCGCCGTCTTTTTACTCATCTGGTGACCACGGTGCCGGAAACCAAACATACGGTCGAATATCATCTGGATACCTTACGAGTTTTAGGGAAAGATCCCGGGATGCCCCTCATGAGTCTTTTTTGGCCGACCGAAGCCGAAGTTCGCGTCAATCAGCTTCTGAGCGCTTCGGGAGTGGACTCCGGCGCCGGGTACGTCGTTGTTCACCCGACCTCCCGTTGGATGTTCAAAGCTTGGCGGCCGGAAGCCAACGCCGCGGTTATTGATTATTTAGTCAAGGAATTAGGTTGGACGGTGGTCATCACCTCAGCTCCGGACCCTCAAGAACTAGAGTTTGTCGATCAGGTGATGGCCAGGACTATGGCTAAGCCCGTCAATCTGGCCGGCCGGCTTTCCCTGACGGAATTAGCCGCCTTGATTTCCGGCGCTAAATTGTTTTTCGGTGTGGACAGCCTCCCCATGCATATGGCGGCCGCGGTTCAGACAAAGGCTATAGCTCTATTCGGTCCTTCAGGCAACCACATGTGGGGGCCGTGGGGACCTCAACACAGAGTGATCGCCAAGGATTGGCCCTGTCGTCCCTGCGGTCAAGACGGCTGTAATCGGACCAAAGTCAGCAGGTGTCTTGTGGAAATCGAACCCGAAGAGGTATTCCCGGCGCTGGCCGAGGCTTTGGCGCTTGATTCCTAAGGTGACCCCGATGAAAATTGCTTTGATCCGGCAGAAATATACACAGTTCGGCGGGGCGGAACGATACGTCAATGAACTGGCCGGACGGCTGACAGTTTTGGGTCATCAGGTTCACGTCCTGGCCCGCGAGTGGGAAAGCCATGATCAAATCGACGTGGTTTTTCATCGTATTCACTGCGGCGGCCCGACCTTTATCCGCCTACCGGCTTTTGCCCGCGGGGTGGCGGAAATAGTCGCCAAGGAAAAGTTCGACTTGGTTCATAGTTTTGACCGGACTTATTCTCAGGATATTTTTCGAGCCGGAGACGGTTGCCATGTGGAGTATTTATCCCGGCGAGCACGAGTCGAGGGAAGGTGGCGTGGCTGGCTGGACCGAATCAACCCTCGTCATCGCGCGTTTTTGAGGCTTGAAGCCCGCCTCTTTGCCGACCCGAGGTTGAAGCTGGTTCTAGTCAACTCCAGGCAGGGCGCCGAGGAGATCATCAGGCATTATGGCTGGTCGCCGGACAAGATCAGCGTCCTTTACAACGGCCTGGATAAAGAGCGATTTCATCCCGGATTGCGTTCTCAATATAGAGATGAAATCCGACGGGAATTATCTCTGAATGAGGATGCACCCGTGGCATTGTTTGTCGGTTCCGGTTATGCCCGCAAAGGCCTTCGGGAACTGATCCGCTCCTTGTCTCACCTCCAGCTGACTCTTCTGGTCGCCGGTCGGGATAGACCGCAACCATATGCGAAACTGGCCTCGGACTTGAAGCTGACCGACCGAGTGCGATTCCTCGGTCCCCGCTCCGATACGCCTAGGCTGTATGCCGCCGCCGACGTTTTTGTTTTGCCTAGTTGGTACGAGCCCTTTTCCAACGCCTGCCTGGAAGCCATGGCCAGTGGTCTACCGGTCGTAACCACTAAGGAAACCGGCGCCGCCGAAGTGATCGGGGAAGGAATCAACGGCTTTCTGGTGGATTTTCCGGTCGACTCCTATCAATTGGCGGAAATGGTCGAAAAGGCCTTGATTTTGGACCGTCAGCGTTTGTTGACGTTCAATAAAAATATCCTGGCGCCGTTTGATTGGGAATTGAACTTAGCTCAGACCATGGACGCTTACAAGCATATCTTGGAGCGGGCATGATCACGGTGGTCATTCCAAACTATAACGGCGCAGAGGTGCTGACCGACTGCTTGGCCTCTTTGACCGGACAAACTTTGCCGGTGCATGAAGTCATTCTGGTGGATAACGGATCAAGTGACGGCTCGGTAGCCATGGCCGAAGAAGTCTGGCCTGGTATCAGAATCATCCAGAACGGCCATAATCTCGGCTTTGCCTCGGCGGTCAATGCCGGTATCAAAGCCGCCGCCGGCCAATATGTGGCCTTGTTGAACAATGATGTCACCGTGGAACGGGATTGGCTGGCGGAGATGAAGCTAGTTTTAGAGGCCGATCCTTTAACTTTTGCCGTGGGGCCTAAATTACTGTTAGACCCGGACCGGGAACGGATCAACGTCATTGGCATCAAACTTAAAAAGTCGCTGGAATCAGCCAGTATCGGCGCCGGACAGCTGGACCGGGGACAGTATGACCTGCCCGGTCAGGTCTTCGGGGTTTCCGCCGGCGCGGCTCTGTATCGACGGGAAATTTTTGATGAAGTCGGTTTTTTTGATGACGATTATTTTGCCTATCTGGAAGATGTGGACTTGAGCTTCCGGGCCAGACTAATGGGCTATCGTTTTCGCTACACGCCACGGTCACGAGCCTTTCACCGCCAAGGCTGGACTACCCGCAAGCGCATGCCCAGTTCCTTTGAAATCAGCCGAAATTCCCGGAATATCCTATACTGTCAGGTCACGAATGTCCCAGGGCGGGTTTGGCGGCGGCACAGGTTCAATATTCTGGGTCGCCACTTGGAGCTTTTTTGGCGTTACACCATCCAGTATGTCTTGCGCGGCACATCCATACCTTATTTGAGGGGAAAAATGGATTTTATCCGGAATCTGAATCGGGTGTTGGCGAAACGCCGAATGGTCCAGGACGCCAAGCGCGTCCCGGACGAAGAGATACTTTTTTGGGTCGGTAGGGAAGTCGTCGTAGAGTAGGCGAATTAAACCCGGATTTGGCGGTTGCCTTACGCGGGGGCGCCGAACTGCCGGAGGCAACACTCGTTTTCTGTTTTTCGGCCCCTCACCACGGAATCCGATTGCCCAACCCGGGCTAAAACCGGCCGAATTCTTTGTCATCCAGAGAGATAATCTCCTCCGGTCGGGCGATTTTATTTCCTTTGCGTAATTCCGGGAGCTTGGTCGGCCTGACATCTGCTTCTGAAATAACGTGAGTCTCGGCGGTAAGCTGTTTATATGATATTTGAGACTCCGGGTCTTGAAAATCGTGGCGCTCCGGAGAGCTTTGTTTTTTTAGCTTAAATTGCGCCACTATTTCCCGTAGATGCATGGATTGTCCGGACAGTTCCTCGGCGGCGGCCGCTGTCTGTTCCGCGTTGGCGGTATTTTGGTTGGTGACTTGCTCAATCTGAGTAAGGCCTTGATTAATCTGGTATATTCCTTCAGCTTGTTCGTTGGAGGCCGCGTTGATCTCTCCAACCAAATCCGCAACCTTGGTAATGCGGTCGACGATTTCTAGCAATGATTTCGATGTTTTGTCTACAATGTTCGCTCCGTTGACCGCTTTTTTCCCTGAATTTTCGATCAAGATGACGGTATCTTCCGCGGCCTTGGCGCTGCGGCTGGCCAGATTTCGCACTTCCTGAGCGACCACGGCAAAACCTTTTCCGTGCTTGCCGGCTCTGGCCGCTTCAACCGCCGCATTCAAGGCCAACAAGTTGGTTTGAAAGGCGATATCGTTGATGGCTTTAATGATTTTCGAGATTTCCTTGCTGGAGTCATTGATGTCTTTCATGGCTGAAGTCATTTCCGACATTTGTCCATTGCCAGCTTCCGCGGCCTGTTTAGCCGACAAAGCCAGTTGATTGGCTTGAGAAGCATTTTCCGCGTTGGACTTGGTTTGGGAAGCGATTTGGGTCATGGAGCTACTGATTTGGACAAGGGCCGCGGCTTGCTGGGAGGCGCCTTGGGACAGAGCTTGAGAAGCGTCGGACATCTGAGCCGCCCCTGAAACTGCCTGATCAACCGCTTCGTTTACTTGGCTCAACGCGTCATTAAGGCTAACGATCATCTTTTGTAACGCATGACCAAGAACATCTTTTTCCGAAGCTAATACTACTTCCTGGTTCAAATCACCGTCGGCAATAGCCGTGGCCAATTTGGCCTTGACGTCCAGGGTATCGGCCATATCATCCATGGCATGGGCCAGAGCCCCAATTTCGTCGCCCATGGCCATTCTGAGCCGTTGGGAAAGGTCTCCGGCCTGAATGGCCGAAGCGAGTCTTACCCCGTCATTAATCGGCTTGGTGATGGATCTGGTGACGATTATCGCCGCGCCCAAGCCCATGACAACTCCGATTACCAAAGCAACAATGATGATTCCCTTGGACGTGTTTACAATATCAGAGACTTCCTGGCCGCTCCGGTCGGCTTTCTGCGCGGCGTTATTTTCCGCCTCTTGGGCCCGGGCAAGGTCGGTTTCGCCTAACTGCGACATTTGCGGTCACATTTCCGCGGGGAGTTTTTTGTCGTTCGCCACCCACAGCTTGGCGGCGGTCAAATATTCAACCGTGGCGCTGAGGCCTTTACTGATCATCTGGCGATCTTCACTGGCGTAGGCCAATTTCCTCAGGTCATCATAGAGCTTGAGAAGCTTTTGGAAATGGGTGTTGAGAGCAGTCCAATAACTCTCATCTTTGTAGATGATATAAGCCTTTTCATTGAGTCTGGTGGAAAGAACCTCTTGAACGATTCCGGAGACGATGAATGCGGCTTCAAAGGCTTTATTTACTCTGGTTTCCTTGGCGGTCAGATATTCCTGGATGGTCTTACAGATGGTTTCACCCGTTTTTTCCATGGTTTCGACCAGAGCGGGCAATTTCTCCGAGCCGCCATCTTTTTTCTGCTCTTCAATCCAGGCTTTGGCGGCGGCGGCGTATTCCTGGGCGGCGGTGCGCGCTTCCGTGATTTGGTCGATTTCCAATTGAGTCGGGCGCATTTTTTCCAGCTGATCGTAGCCCTCTAAAAGTTGATTCAGATTTTTCTCGATGGCTTCCCGATCTTTTTCCTGCTGGCTGACTATATAAGCCTTGGTATATAACCTGAGTTCAAGCGCTTTGGCATTCAGGTTGTTAATAAGAGCCAAGGCGTTTTTACTTTCCAAATAATCCGCTTTTCTGGCCGTCAGCAGGGTATTGGCTTCGTTTTCCAGAAGAATGCTTTTGTCATCCATGCGTTTTTCGGCTTGCGTATTGCTCTTTGTCGTCGTTACGCCTTGGCGGGACAGTTCACTATATTGGGCGGCGATACCTTTAACTTCTTTGGTTTTAGCAACTAATTGCGCATCGTTGTCGGCGGCGGCCTTTTTTTCCACTTTATCCAGTTTGGAAATCAGCTCGGCCAGTTTCTCCTGGGCCCTTTTGCTGATTTCTTCCTTGGAGGAAAGAAGATAATTTCTGTCCTCCAAGATGGTTTCGAAAGCCGATCGTTCCACTCCGGTGGTATATTGAAGCGTCGGTAAAATATGCTGGCCCAGTAAGTCGACATTGGCGTTGACTTTTCCAAACATGATATATCCCGTGGCGCCCAGGGCCGCTAATACAGTAATGACCACGGAAAACCCAATGGTCAGCTTAAGAGACAGCTTCAAACGCTTCATGAAGGGACCTCCTTGATGCGCGAACCACATTAGGTGCAAAACAAGTTATTATGGTTTCCCCTTCAATTATACTTCCTCTGCCCAAACTCGCAAGGGCCGCTTCCGATGCCGACGTCGCATCATGGAGGGAGAATAGGGGACTAAGCCATCCCAATCAGTCTTGGAAAGTATGTCCTAAATTTTTGAGCGTATGATCCAAGTTACGGAAATCGCTCCTCGTAACTCCTTCCGTGATGGCCTCCAAGCCTTCCTCGTCATAGACGGCCGGCGGTAGATCTTCAAAATCTTGATGCTCGTCACGGACTTGACGATACAATAAAATTTCTTCTTCCAGAGCCTCGAGAGAAAAATCATTCAGTTGAGCGGCAAATCCGAATAGATGCCGGACTTGATGGAAAGCGTATTTTTTTGCCAGGCGATAGGTATTCATGGATTCTTGTCGAGCTTGATCGTCCAAGGTGGCCCGGCTGTGGCCGCAGGCGCTTTGACAGGTCGGCAGGCCTAGGTAAGTGTTCAATTCAGCAAGTAAAATATTGACCAGCGTATTTGATCGACTGCCGAATCTCAACGGCATGTCGCGTTGGCCGACGTCGGCGATAGTCGGCATGGCTCCGTTGATAATCTTTATGCCGGGTTTTATCAGCTGAGCCAGAGTCAAGGCGAACAAAGCTTCGGCCTGGGCATAAGTGGCCAGAGAGGTCAAAGTGTAAGGCCCGGTGAGACCGGCGATGGGCATCGCGTTCATAAGGTGAGGCAAGCCGGATTGAACCACCCAGATAAAGGGATCGACCATTTCATCACTGATGGTCAAAAAGGTCGAAATAAGAGACAAGGCCGCCGCAACTTTATGTCCTTTATGATAATATTCCGCCAGATGAGTGATCGCTTCCTTGGTTCTGAGAGTAGGATTCACGAATTTATCATCCAGGGTTTTAACCATGATGTCGATAATTCCGCATTCGGTTTCAATGATCCGCGCCGTATCGCTTCGCCGGATACGGCTGCAAGGATTGACCGAGGAATAAATAGCGGTCAGTTCATCATTTTTTTTGACCAACTCGGCCAACCGGCGGATATCATCCAGAGTCGCGGTGCGAGGTTGACCGCCTTCCACCAAATAAGCGGCCATGCCACCTGTTCCGCAACCCTTGGGCCAATAGTCATAACCGGCTTGAATCTGCTCGATGGCCATCCGCACGGTGTCGCGACTGACATAAAACCGGCCGGCATCCTTGAAATAGAGCAAAGCCGAGGCGCGGTCGGGATCGAGAGCCGCGATTATTTTTGCAGCTGTTTTTTCCGAGGCTTTCACTCCCAATGATTCAATGATCATCAAGGCGTCTTCATGGATTTGTTCATATAAATCCTTGGATCCTAGACGGGCCTTTTTCGGTGAAGTATTGGGGAATGACATAGGTCGCTCCTTAGATAAGTGATTATCAAGAATAAAATAGAATAAAAGCTGTTATCGACTTTGATCAATAGCAACGCGGCAAAAGAGGTTATTTCGGCGGGCCTGAAGTGATAGGGTTCGCCGCGTTGTTTAGATTATGCTCACGGGTGGCGGTAGCTCCTACCTGGCCGCTTAAAAATTCTCATCACAGACAAGGACTAGCGGAAAAACGTTAGAGTCAGCCCGTCGAATTACAAAACCAGCACGGCGGACTCGGTAATTCTCTGCCGTAATTCCAAAAATCCCAAGTCAATATAATCTCTAGGGCGAGGCAGGTTGACTTCATAGGTCTTGCCCATCTGGCCCGGTAATTTACCTTCCAGGGTAACAATGCGGTCGGCCAGAAAAACAGCTTCATCGATATTGTTGGTCACAAAAATCACGGTCCGCCGCTCACACTCCCAGATACGAATTATCTCTTGTTCCATGTAGATGCGGGTTTGGGCATCGAGTTGGCCGAAGGGCTCATCCAAAAGCATAACTTCCGGGTTGGTGGCATACGCCCTGGCTATTCCGACTCGTTGTTTCATGCCGCCGCTGAGCTGATGAGGATAACTATTTTCGAACCCTTGCAGCCCCACCAGGTTGATATATTTAGTCGCAATCTCCTGAGCCTCGGTCTTGGATTTTCCCTGGAGACGCGGTCCCATGGCGACATTGCCCATGACCGTCCGCCAAGGCAGAAGCATATAACTTTGAAAAACCAGCCCGCGGTCCGGACCAGGGCGCTCCACAAGTTTTCCATCCAGGTAAACTTCGCCCGTGGTTGGTGTTTCCAATCCGGCGATGATCCGCAACAAGGTGGTTTTACCGGATTGGCCGGGCCCGAGAATAACCAGGAATTCGTTTTTTCGGACATTGACGCTGATATGATCAAGAACGTGAACTCGTTGATTCCCCTTTTGGATGAATTCCTTGCTCACATCCTTCCAAATTATCTTGTTTCCATTTTTTTCCGCTGTCGTCATGATAAACCTGCCTTGATTATATTAATCAGGATGTTAGAACCCGGCGATATCCCTCTTCCAGGGACACAGCTTCTTTTCGAGATACGACATGCCTAGGGAAGTCAGATAGGCGATTACGGCGATCATGACCATGCCGCTCAATATCAAGGCCGGTTTGCTGATATTCATGCCAGTGATGATAAGGAATCCCAACCCTGATCTGGAACTTACCAACTCAGCGGCCAGGACGCACATCCAAGCCATACTCAGGGATATTTGCAAGCCGGCGAAAATCGCCGGTAACGATCCCGGAAAACTGATAAGAAAAATTTCATCCCGTCGTCTGCCGCCCAGGACTCGAATAACGTCATAAAGTTCGGGGTCGACTAAACGGAGTCCGTTGTAAGCATTGAGAAGACAGGGAACGAACGTCCCGATCATAATAATGAAGACCTTGGAAGTCTCGCCGATGCCCAGCCAAAGGATGGATATGGAAATCCAGGCGATAGGCGGCATGGGTTTTAGCAGGTCAAAAACCGGTTTGATGATCGCTCGAACGTAATCGTTCAGTGCCAGAAATACTCCCAAGGGAATGGCCACCAGGGAAGCGATGGACCAACCGATCAGCACCCGCTGGGTACTGGCCCACATATGTCCCCAAAGAGTGAGTCCGGCCAGTCGATTGTTAAACATATAGATAATCTGCTCGACGACTTCATGGGGACGAGCCAAGCTGTTTCCCAGCGTTTTATGGGCGGCCAAATAATCCCAGATCAGGAAAAATCCGACCACGGATACACAATTAAGGAATCTTTGATTTTCCAGTAAACCTTTCCAGGAACGAGCCGGAGCATCCTTGCGAACCCGGACAATAACTTCGTTGGCAATTTCCATAGTACTCATATTTTTACCTTCTGATACCTGCCAGGAGGCGTTTTTCCACTTGATCGATGATCACTCCAATAACCGCGCCGGTCAACCCAACCGAAACCATACCCAAAACCACCAGACCGGGCAGAGTGAGCTTGCGGCCCATGGTGATCAGGAAACCCAAACCGGCATTGGCGGCGATAAGTTCCGCGGCCACCAGAGTCGTCCAACAGGTTGCCAAGGCGATTTGGAGCGCTCCAAAGACCATCGGCAAGGCGGAAGGAATGCATATCTTCTTAAAAATGGTCCAGTCCGAGGCGCCGTATGTTCTGGCCATTTGAATCAAGACCGGTCGAGTCATCTTCACGCCGTAATAGGAATTGATGACACACGGAATGAAACCGGCCATGGTAATTATGAAAACTTTAGAGGAGAGTCCGATGCCAAACCAGTAGATAGTCAATGATATCCAAGCGATGGATGGTATAGGCCGCAGCATTTCAAAGATAGGACTGGCCAGTCCTTCCACAGTTCTGAACCACCCCATGAACAAACCCAGAGGGATACCAATCAGAAGAGAAAGTAGATATCCGGTGAAAGCCTCTTGAATGCTAGTCCAGGCGTGAACGGTCCAAGTGAAACCATCAGGATTGGTTTCCGTTAATTTTACGAAAAACAGTTTGACCACGGCGGTCGGGGACTCGAGCATCGATCGGGGAACTATCCCGGACACGATTATCATTTCCCAAGCCAAAAAGAAAGCGGTTACACTGACGACCGGTAGAAACTTCATTAAGAAAGGGGTTTTTACTTTTATTTGTTCATAAGCCATGGGCGTCACACCTCGGAAGTTTTGCCCGACCCCTCCAAAGAGGAGCCGGGCCTTGGATCATTCAGGAATAGGAAGCTTAACCATCTTCAAATATTTGTCGGTAACATAAGGAGTTTTTAAAACCTTTTCCTTGTCGGCCGGAGTGAATTTGCCCACTTGCGCGAAGAAAGTGGCCAGGTCGGCTTGCCATTTGTCAGCCTGGCTGTTGAAGGGAGATCCCTTCATAGCATCCAACTGTTCCTGGTAGGTGTACTGCGGGCGCAAGGCCAGTTCTTTCTTGGCGAATTCATCAGACAAATCGTAACCAGCCCATTCCTTGTAAAAAGCCTGAAGATCGGGCACTAGTTTGTCACCCTGTTTGCGCATGAAGTGCTGGACCCGTATGTATACGCGCAAGAACTTCGCCACGATGTCCGGGTGTTCTTCACAGAAACTCTTCACCCCGATCAGGGTGGTCAGCAAAGGCCCACCGCAGGTCGACAAATCGCCGGCGATCTTCCAGCCTTTTTGCATGCCGATGTACTGCAAGGGAGCCCACAGGGCAACCATTTCGCCTTCACCGGATTCAAAAGCCGCCAGAGCCTGCGGATTGTCCATGTTTTTAACCACGACGTCTTTTTCCGTTAACCCGAACACGGCCAGATACTTGACCATGGTGTAATGAGAGGAGCTGACCAAGGTGGCTAAAAAGGTTTTACCTTTTACGGTTTCCGGACTGCCGTAAACTTCGGGATACTTGGGGTTAAAGCCTTTGACCTTCATAATCGGGCTGTCGGGACGAACCAGGATGGCTTCGGTTCGGCTATCCTCGTACCCGATACCGATCAAAGGCGTTTCATACCGTAAAGCGCCGATGATCTGACCCACACCGCCGGTCGAGCCCAAGACCCACGCTTTGGCCGGAATGGCTTCCATCTGCGCCGCGCCGGAATCAAAGAAGTTCATTTTAATATCCAAGCCTTCTTCTTTGTCCCAGCCCTTTTTCTTGGCATACCAAGGAATAAAAGCTTCAGTGGACGGCATCCAACAGGTTTCCAAAGGAAAGGGCTTGTCAGCCGCCAAAGCTCCAGAGGAAATCATCAAGAAAGACAGAACACCGACCATCACCATGAAAACTAATTTGGCACTTAAACGATTCACTATACTACCTCCTGGGGTTTTTGATGACCAATGGTCATCTAATACTTAACGCGCTTCAGGCCGTGAGAAAAAATTTCCCCGGCCTGTTTTTTCATTACCACCACCGGATGAGCCCGGTCACATGCTTCCGGATTTCAACGAATTTCGGGTCGAGCGGATTTCGAGGGCGAGGCAGATCCACTAAAACTTCGGATTTGATGTGAGTCGGTTTGTTGCTAAGGACCAGAATTCGACTGCCAAGGTAAACCGCTTCTTCGATATTATGCGTTATAAAAAGAACGGTGCTTTTAAGAGTATCCCAGAGGTGAACCAACTCATCTTCCAAGTAATATCGAAGTTTGACGTCTAATTGCCCATACGGCTCATCCATCATCAATAAATCCGGTTCCACCGCGAAAGCTCGCGCCACGGCAATACGCTGCTCCATACTGGCGGAGACCTGATTGGGATAAAGAGTCCCACAACTGGACAATCCCACCAAGCCCATAATGTAATCCAATCGTTTTTCAATCCGGTCCGGCTCAAAAGCCTTGACTTCCATTCCGAAAGCGACATTATCCCGGACCGTTCGCCAGGGCAGGCAGGTCGGTTCTTGAAAAACGAAGGAAATGTTGTGTTTTTTGGGGTTGGCTTCCTCGCCGTCGATGAGGATATCACCGTAGGTTGCCGGGATCAATTTGGACAAGGTGTTGAGAAAAGTGGTTTTTCCGCATCCGGTTGGCCCGACGATGCAGAGGAACTCACCTTCATAAACATCGAACGACATATCATCTAAAACCAGCAAGTCGTCGAAGCTTTTGGTGAGATTTTTTACCGAAATCTTGACCCGTTTTTTTTGGGTTTCTTTTTCTTGAGGATCCACGGATTGAGTGTTATTTTTCATCACATCCCTTTGTTGCCGTTGACTCTGGCCAAAGACAGTCCGAAATCACGGGTGATTAAGTTCAGCACTTCAGTTTTCTCAGATACTCGGCCGCCATCAACGCCGCGATAGTCCCATCGTTCATGGCGGTGGTAATTTGCCGGTATTTTTTACGAATCACATCGCCGGCCGCGAAAACCCCCGGCAGGTTGGTTTCCATGTTTTCACTGGCCTGGATGTAACCCGTTTCATCGAGATTAATGATCCCCTGAAATATTTCCGTCTGAGGCTCTTGTCCCATGTAGACAAAAACACCATCGACTTCTTTTTCGCATTCTTCGTTTTTTTCTGAATTATAGAGGATGGCGGCTTTGAGCTTGTTGTCGAGCTTGAGTTCCCGAACGCCGGTGGAAGTCAGAATTTCCACTTCGGGCAGGCATGAGAGTTGTTGCACCGCTTTTGCCGAGGCAAGCAGGCGGTCCAATTGTTCAACAAGAATGATGCGGTTGACTCCTAATGATTTCAGGTAGATCGATTCTTCAACTCCACTGTTGCCGCCACCCACGACCAGGACATTTTTCCCTTTGTACGCCGAGCCATCGCATATGGCGCAGTAATGGATTTGATCGCAATCGATATCCAGCGGCAATTTTTTGGGTTTACGTCCAGTGGATAGAATAACGGCCGGTGCGGTGAAACGACCTTCATCCGTTTCAATCACCTTGGCGGCGGAATCCAGGGTCACTTCCAAAATTTCGACTACTTCCCTTATTTCAACTCCCAGGTTTTCGACTTGGTTTTTAACCTTTTCCATCAATTCCTGGCCGCTGATTTCACGATAGGAAGGGAAATTTTCCACATGATAAGTGGAATTAACCAAACCACCACAAACACTTTTTTCCAAGACCAGAGTCTTTAGGTTGGCCTTGGCGGCGTATATGGCCGCCGTCATCCCCGCCGGGCCGCCGCCAAGGATCATCAGGTCGTAAGCCAAATTCATTCGGACACCTAACCTTCAGTAATCATTCTTTCCAGATCGCGGTAAGTAATATCGCCGCTTTTTTGCGACAACTTTACGCCGTCCTTGAAAGTGATTACCGTGGGAACCCTTTCCACACCCATGGCCTGGGTCGATTGCGGATGGGTTTCCCGATTTATTTGAAAATATTCGATCTCCTTGGTTGAAGCCGCCGACATAGCGGAAAACTTGGCAATAATCTTTTTCATGGCCTGGCAGAAGGGGCATTGATCTTTATAAAACAGCACTAAACTCAGGCCGGAAGCGATACTTTGTTCGAAGTTTTCGTCCGATATTTCAGTGAGCATTTAGCACTTCCTCGGGTAGATACCCTAGCAGGCCAGGTCGACCGGACGGCCTGGAGGTTATGGCGGAAGCGGATGACACCTCCGCCTGAACATGCAAGCGAGCACATCCCCCGTAGCTTGCCGCGGGGAGCTTCAATATTATTTACAGTTAAGTAGAAACAGGATCATGCCAAAGCACGATCAAATGTTATATATGGACTCCGCTTTGAGTTCCGTCATGAATTCACGGAGTTTATCGAACAGTTCCCGAGCCTGAACCGGATGTTTGTCGATCAGGTTGACAAGTTGGAAGGGATCGTCATGACGGTTGTATAATCCGTCCATGGCCGGGACATCGGACAAGGCCCCCGGAACACAAGTCCACTGATTTTCCTGATGGGCCTTGAGACGATCATAAAAGGTTTTAGAATCTTGAATTCCTTCAGAAACTTCTCCTTCCTTGATGTCGAAGACTTCCAGCATGGCTTTTCCCCCCGCCTCGCTGTTTTCCAAGGCTTCGGGGTTGATCCAGTGAACGAAAGACCAATTTTCAGTATGAATGGACCAGGCCTGCTT
>JADFXS010000040.1:16069-17336 GCA_015233515.1 Deltaproteobacteria bacterium
ATCCGGCTCGTTTCGCCTTTCAGCAGCGGCCAAAGGCTGATGCCCTGCATTTGAGACCAACCATTCCGAGGAACGCCCAGCCATTCCATCATAGTCGGAGTGATGTCGATATTCTGGACCAGGGCGGATATCCTTTTACCGGCTTCCAAACCCGGAGCTTTAATAATCATGGGCACATGAGACAGTTCCTCATAGGGCCAAGGACGACATTTTCGAACCAGACCGTGGCCATGCTTGCCATTGCCCAAAGGTTCGCCGTGGTCGGACATCAGAACAATCATGGTATCGCGTTCCAGACCGAGAGTCCGGATCCGGTCCAGGACCTTGCCGATCCATTTATCCACATTCGTGATTTTTTCCGCATACAGCGCGCGGATGTGCTGCATTTCTCTTTCGGTGTAAACATTGTCCTGGAAGGTGGATACCGGATTCCAAATTTCCATGCCATCGTAGTCAGGGTCATAAGGACATTTTAAATTCGGGTCATAAATGGACGGGGCATCCCAGGGTTCGTGGGGATCAAAGCTGTCAATCCAAAGGAAGAAAGGCTTGTTCCGATCGACTTCTTCTAAAAATCTGATCGCGTTTTTGGCGATATGCGCGACATTTTGGTCTTCATCCGACCGCCAATATTGCCGTTGCGCCAAATAGCCGACCATTTCGTCTTTGGAAAAGGCGGACCATACTTCCTCGACCTGATTGCCGTTTTCATCGACCCGTATCGATGGTTTGTGATAATCCTCCATTTTGAGGTGAAAAATCGGATCTTCGGCATAGTAATGATTGTCGTCGTCATGTCCGCGCAGGTTGAATACATAGTCGAAACCGCGTTGGTACCCGTACTTGGGCAGGTGCATCACGGAGGTATCCGTAATAAGGCCGGAATAAGTACTTTGACGCCACAAGATATCGGCTACCGTGGTGTCGTCTATTTCCAGGGGGGACCAGCCCCGATAGGGAAGTGAATAACGACCGGTCATGAGCGCTCGGCGAACCGGAATGGTCGGCAAACCTTCAGAATAGACTTGCTCAAAAGTCACGCCTTCGCGAGCCAACCGGTCAAAATTCGGTGTCTTGCACCACTGGCTGCCGTAACAACCCATGTAATGCCATTGCATGCTGTCGCACATGATGAAAACGACATTTTTGATCTCTTTCACGGCCATACCTTTCTAATCTCATATATTCAATGAGTTAACTAAAAAACTTAAAGTTAACTCTCATGTTTTTCGCGGCCGGGTAACTCCGGCCTGATTTTCGAAAATGA
>JADFXS010000041.1:0-16255 GCA_015233515.1 Deltaproteobacteria bacterium
ATATTCGGGGGTATCTTTGTCCACGAATATGCCCCGTTCAATCAGGTCCGGGTTGTCCTGCTTGGCCTTGGAACCGATGGGCGTGGTCATTTCCTTGAAGTATTCCATCATTTCCACGGCGCCGCCTTGCTTGTTTTTCCGGCCGAAATAGGTGGGGCATTGGGATAATACCTCCACTACGGAAAAACCCTTGTGCAAGATGGCTTTTCCGATGAGGCCGGATAGTTCGACGGCATGATAGGTGGTGGACCGGGCCACAAAGGAAGCTCCGGCCGCCGCGGCCAGGGCTACCACGTCAAACATCTGGTCTATATTACCGAATGGAGCCGTAGTGGCCAACGTCCCGGCGCCGGACAAAGGCGAATACTGCCCGCCGGTCATGCCATAGATCCGGTTGTTCATGACGATGGCGGTTATATCGATGTTTCGCCGGGCGGCGTGAATGAAATGATTACCGCCGATAGCCAGGGCGTCGCCGTCCCCCATGGGGACAATCAGATTCAGTTCCGGCCGGCTGAGCTTGACGCCGGTGGCGAAAGCCAAAGCTCGTCCATGCAAGGTGTGCAGGGTATGAAAATCAACGTAACCGGAAATGCGGGACGAACACCCTATGCCCGAGGCCATGACGATGTCGTTCTTACTGATACCCAGCTTTTCCACGGTCCGAAGAAGCGTGTTAAGCACTATGCCGTGTCCGCAACCCGGGCACCAGATGTGCGGGAAAAAACGGCCTCTGATGTAATCTTTGACAGCCATGTTTCATACCCCCTTGCCTTGGATAAACCGCAAAAGATTCATGATGTCCTTAGGGGTGATGAAACTGCCGTCGATGCGGTTGGCCAGAAAGACTCTTTCCGGCTTATCCACGGCCAGCTTGACCGTCCTGGCCATCTGCCCCATGTTCATTTCCACCACCACAATCTGCGAAGCCCTAGCGCACTTTTCCCGGACTACGTCATACGGAAACGGCCAAAGTGTTTGAAGTTCGAGCAAACCGAACTTCTGCCCCCGGGACCGGCGTTCTTCCACGACGTGCAGGGCCGACCGGGCGGAGGCGCCGTAAGAAATCATAATACAGTCGGCGTCTTCCAGGTAATATTGTTTATATCGACATATCTGGTCGACATTATGGTGGATTTTGTCGGTGAGATGTCTGAGCAGCCCATGAACCACATCCGGATTGTCCGAAGGGAAACCCCACATGTCGTGGGCCAGACCGGTGACATTATAACGATGAACGTCGCCGAAATTGGACATGGGCAGACGGCCGTCCTCCCTGGGCAGATAGGGGTGGTAATCCACGCCTTCCTTTACCGAAGTCTGCAGGCGGTCCACAATCGCTAAGTCGCCCGGTTCGGGCAGGATCAACTTCTCCCGCATGTGCCCCACTACCTCGTCAAAGAGGAGGATAACCGGGGTCCGGTAGGTTTCGGATTGATTGAAGGCTTCCACGGTCATGGCGAAAACATCTTGATGATTGGAAGCGGTGATGCAGATGATGGCATGATCGCCATGAGTCCCCCAGCGGGCCTGGTTGACGTCGCCTTGGCTGACATGGGTGGGAATACCGGTGGAGGGCCCGCCTCTCATCACGCTGACGATGACGCAAGGAATCTCCGCCATAATGGCATAACCCAAGCCTTCCTGCATCAAGGAAAACCCCGGACCGCTGGTGGCGGTCATGACCTTGTTCCCGGTCAGGGAAGCGCCGATAATGGCGCATATGGAGCCGATCTCATCTTCCATCTGAATGAACTTGCCGCCTCGTTGAGGCAGTCGGGAAGATAGATGCTCGGCGATTTCCGTCGATGGCGTGATCGGGTAGCCGGCGAAAAAATTCGAACCGGCATACAGCGCCCCCTCGACGCAAGCTTCATTGCCTTGAACAAATTTGATGTTACTCATAAATAACCCCAAACAAACAAAACAGCACACTCCAAAGCCGGAACTTGTATGGTCGATCTTCTTTCTTCCGCCATATTTCAGCCTTTTGGGGTGTCTTCAGTGTCATCGGTAATGATTTCCAGGGCCAGATCCGGGCAGCGGATTTCACATAACCTACAAGCTATGCAGTCCGACGGACGAGCAGCCACCGCCTTCTCCTCTTCATCCAACTCCAGGACTTTCTTGGGGCAAAAATGGACGCATATGCCGCACCCCTTGCACCATTCCCGATCGATTAAATGCTCTTTAAGTTTTGCCTTGGCCATGCGGGTTCCCTTTCCTTAATGACCTCAGAACGCTGATTCTCGATTTTATTATACATTCCCACACGGGAAATATCCTTGGTATTATAGATGTATTTCTCATGGAGGCAACCCCAATATGACTCTAATTCACCACTTGCGGGTATGGAGGCACGTAACTTCCGGCGGCAACGCTCGTTTCCCCAGGGATTTACGCGCTCTATCCGCGATTTGATGGCGGATTTGGGATGAGCTCCGGCCCGATGTTTTTGCCGCGTTGCTTGAATAAGGAACAAGGCCGCGCCCTGGAGAAGACGTTCCCGCGTTGAAGCCGGAGGGGCCCTGAGATGTTACCGGCGTCGAACCTCGAAGCCCGTGGATTTTGAGCGAGCCGGACTTGAATTTATACGATATACTTATTGACGGGCGAGGTAATTGCAAAACTGCCCTTTTGGCCCGACTCTTCGTCGATCTCAATTTTGAAGCTCTCAAAATACGTCCGTATTCCTGCGGCTTCAAAATCTCGCTCTCCTCGATCCGGGCCAAAAATCCTAGTTTTGCCATCACCTCGGGTAATAAAGACTCGGGACAAACACGCTACCGGGCAGACAATCTGTTCGAGTGGTTCTCGAAAGTTTCTTCGTTTTGAAGCATTATTGTCATTTCGAGGAGCGGCACAGGCCGCGACGAGAAATCTCCAACACTACCAAGTCACAATGAGATTTCTCCCTTCGGTCGAAATGACAGACTGGGGTGTTTGCCAATGATCTGAGATTTTGATCGCATCATTTCGAAAAAACTTTCGCGCATCGCTATAATTCCTGAAGATTACTGAAAAATAAGGTGCCGGAATGAAAAAAAACCGACTTTATGTCCTTTGTGTCCTGGCGGCTTTGATCTGTATCGGGCTCGGTCCGGAGTCGGCTTGGGCCTTCAAGACCGCGGACAAGGTGGAAGTGCTGTGGAGCGGGGTCTGGTATTCGGCTACGGTCGTCAAAACCGACGCCGACAAATGCCTCATCAACTTTGACGGCTATGATTCCTCCTGGGATGAATGGGTGGGACCGGACCGAATCAGGGCCAAAGGCGCTTCTTCGGAGTCGACGGATAAACCGACCAAGGAAGCCAAGGCCCCCGACGCCATCCCGGATTGGAAAAACATGTCCAAGGATCAACTCAAAAATATGAGCGCCAAGCCGGAATTGACGCCTGACCCCAAGGCCGCCCAAAGACGAAAAGAATTGGGCTTTAACTTCCAAGAGGGCGATCGGGTTGAAGTCCTGTGGTTCGGCTGGTGGACCGAAGCCAAAATTCTCAAGAAGAAAGGTGATTTGTATCTGGTCGGCTTTAAGGAATCCGACCGCGGTTTTGACGAGTGGGTGGGCACGGATCGTCTGCGGCATATGCTGTGGAAAGATACTTTTGTGGTCAAACTGACCAAGCCCAACCCGAGCCTGATCGATCAGAACTATCAAGCGCCGGGCTTGAAAACCCCTGACCCGGCCTTACCCGAAGTGCAAAAAAGCCTCCGCGACCTGGCCCAGCGCCATGCCCGGCTGGCCGAGGAATTAGGCAAGCTGCCCGATTTACAGGACGGCATCACACCCAAGGAAAAAGCAGCCCTGCAAGTCATTATGGATATATTCGACCGTGAACCCAAACTGATGGGCAAGGTCTTCGAAGCCATGGACCAGATAGGATTGCCCAAAATCAGGCGTTATAACACTCCCCTTCAGGCCCTGTTCTGGATGGCTCAAAACAGCCGGCCGGCCGAAGTGGAAAAACTGATTAAAAACTACTCGCTATCGGCCTTGCTGAAACAGGCCTGGAATTTTAAACCAGCGGCCCTATGGAATGATCTGGACATCGTCGCCGACCGGATGAATGCTCCTGAGCTGATAAATTATTTCATCGCCAAGGCTTTTATTTACAATTGGGACTATTTCAATGAATACCTCGAACCGAAAACCATTCTGGAGAAGCGGACGGGGGTATGCGTGCACTTCGCGATCCTCGGCACCCACTGCTTGGCCAACGCGGGGTACGACGTGACGAACTACTCGATTTTCTGGGGTGACAACAGCTATAGGACCGGGCATGCGGTCACCGTGGTCAATAAGAACAACCTTCTCTATATAGTGGTCGATTCGGAAAAACTCGGCATCATCCAGGGCCCGTTTAAAACATTTGACGACGTCGGCGCGGCCATTGCCCGCGGTCCCATTCATCGCAAGACCCAGGAACAGAACGCCGAGTTGCTCTATCACCTGAAAGGTGAATACGTCCAATGAGTGAAAACTTTACTGGATGGAACTTCGCGGGTTTACGTCGTTTCCGCGACCATTTCACCTTTATATTGAAAAACCAGAACGCTCAGATCGTCGTCAGGTGATTGTGTTCCGCGGAAATCATCCACCGCGGCATATATTCCCTGGGCCAAATCCGAAGGGCTGGACCCGCTTAGCGTGGTGAGCATCTCCTGGAGCCGATCTTCGCCAAATAATTCATTCGCCGCGTTGCGGGTTTCGATCACGCCATCGCTGTACAGCACCACTTTGTCTCCAGGCTTTAGCGGTGTCGTTCCTTGGCCGAAAGGCAAGGCCCGAACACCAATAACCGGGCCGGATACCGTAAGGAGCTCCAGCATGCCCTCCTGTCTGACGACGACCGGTGTACAGTGAGCCGCATTGCTGTATGTCAGTTGGCCGGTAGATAGATCGAGAACCATGTAAATGATGGTAAAATGGCGTCTAAATCGACGGAAAGGGAATTCGCGCTCCAGGATTTCCAACACCGCCTCGGGAGACCTTATATCAGCCGGGCCGCTTGAATTATCCAACAGCACGCCGGTATGCGGATTCATGAGCTGATAGACCAGAAGCGAAATCATGGCCGACGGGGCGCCGTGACCGGCGACATCCAGAAGGTAAATGCCGATGTGATCCTTATCTAGAGACAGAACATTGAGTATATCGCCGCCAACCGCGTCACAGGGTTGAAACTTCCAGGCAAAAGTCACTCTTTCCGTATCGGGAAGCCGCATCGGCAACAGACCTTGCTGTATTGCGCCGGAAGCCTTGAGATCTTCGTCGAGCTTAAGTTGTTTGGTAATGAGATCGGCCTTTTGAATCTCCAATACGGTCACATCGTAGAGGATCAGAAGAATCATTTCCCGACCTTTAAAGGAAATATATCGAGTGCTGTACTCGAAAAATCGCGTTGTCGGAACGGAATCGACGATGAAGGTGTGACTCAGTTTTTTGCGATCCGTGGGGACATGTTGCAGAAAAGCGTCCTGAGCCGACCGGCGCAACGAGCAGTAATTACAATGAGATGTATCGCCGCAGAGTTTGCGCTCCGTGACCGCGAAGATACAGCCCAGGGCATTGCCGCAACGCCGGCCCAAGGCCTCGTCTCGCGTTTTTCCGAACAAGATTTGGTAGGCGTCATTGACTTCCTGGATTTGCATATCCTGATCCATGAGCATGACCAGGGCTGGAATTTTCTCGAAAAGTATGTTCAGAAAATCATTAGATTCTCGTAAATCATTCAAGCTTATGGTCATACGAATCCACCCGTGAGCTTCCATGTCGGAAGCAAAATTTTTTTGTGGCGAAAACCGACCTAGTCGACGCCACTTTCCATCAGTCGATCAATCGGCGGCGGTCGTGTTAACCCGCACCTTTACCGTATTGCCGTTGCCCTGATATTCGAGTCCGTCGAAGCTGAACATGCGAGCCATGGCGATGCCGCGGCCGTTTGGATCACGGACGCGTTCCGGATCCAAGTCCAGATAGCACTGGCAATCAAAACCTACCCCTTCATCTCCGATGGTCAGCATAATTTCGCTAGGGCGTCTTTCTAATTCCACAACGACTTTTCGTTCGCCGTAGCAATCCATTGATAACCGGCGTTCTACTTCGCTGATCCAGGTCCCCGCAATGACAAATTGTTTTTTTTCATCATAGGTGATGCCTAAATTACCGTGTTCGACGGCGTTTATCAACAATTCCTGCAAACCCATGACTACGCGTCCGGGATCGGGGCAAGCACGAGCGAGAATGGTCGCCAGTTCGCGGGCCTCGTTCAAGGTCCGACACCGGAAGACGCCGAAGTCGAGAAAATCCAAGGAACGCTCCGCCTGCCGCAGGGTTTCCAGCGTTTTGAGGCGTTCGTGATATTCATCGATAGCCTCTTCGACGATAGCCCACAGAAGGTCACGCTGCAAAGGCTTGGTCAGGTAATAATAGGCTCCTTCAGCCAGTCCCTCGCGGATGCTCGCCGCATCGCCCAGGCTGGTCTCCATGATGACGGGGATATGCTTTAAATTCGGGTCGGCCTTGATCCGACGTAAGAGTTCCATGCCGTTCATACCCGGCAACTGGCGGTCCAGCAGGATGCTGTGGAATCTACCCCTATCCTCGGAAAGCAGTTCCCACGCGGATTCGCCATCGGCCACACTGGTGACTCCAATATCGTGGGCGGTCAGTATATGTTCTATCAAATCGGAAATGATCTCTTCATCTTCGATCACCAGAATGTGTTTTTCACTCATGGATTATATCCCTCGGTTTTTTAAAGCAAACCAGTCTGTTGACGTTGTATGTATCTATGAAACTAGTAATCATCTTCGTCTTGTGGTCCAAGAGCCGCTGCTCGAGATTGTCGGCTGCCTCCAAGTCCATTCGGCCACGCTTGGGGTTCTCCCCCGGAAGCGCCAGATTTTCCAGCCGGGACAAAAGATTATACATCCTCTTGCTCAAGAACTTCCCTTATTGCTTGGGCAATCGTGTTTATGAGCAACGGCTTTCTGATAAATTTTTTTATCCCGATATCAAGCACGTTCTTTTCGCTTACTTGATGGCTAAACCCTGTACAAATAATAATGGGAATATCGGGCCGAACGGTTAATAACTCCTTGGCTAATTCCATGCCGGTCATCTGGGGCATGGTATGGTCGGTGATGACCAGGTCAAAATCAGTCGGCTTGGCTTTAAACAATTCCAGAGCCTCCAGGCTTGAAGTCTTGGTTATAACCCGATAGCCGAGTCGCTCTAACAGCCTCTGCCCCATGTCGGCTAATGGCGCTTCATCATCAACAAACAGAATTCTTTCCGACCCACATTCAAGAAGTTCTGTTGAATATTCTCCGCTTAATTCTGCGTGTTCAGCTTTAGGTAGATAGACGCTGAAAGTTGTTCCTTTGCCGGGTTCGCTGTCAACGGTTATCGCCCCTTTTAGGCTATGAACTATCCCATGGATGACCGCAAGCCCTAGTCCTGTCCCTTTTCCTGGACCTTTGGTTGTAAAGTAAGGGTCAAAAATGCGATCCATAATTTCCGGCTTTATGCCGGATCCTGTATCGCTGACCGACAATTTAACGTAGTTTCCCGCGGAGAGTTCAGAATTGCCACCCAAAAAGTCCGGGGCAACCGTGACCTTTTCCAAATTCACGGAAAGAATTCCACCTTTTTCCTCCATGGCGTGGGCGGCATTAGTGCAAAGGTTCATGACTATTTGATGAATACTAGTCGGATCGGCAAAAACCACACTATCTATATCTTTAAAACGTTGCTTGATTTCAATAGTTGTTGGTATTGATGCGCGAATCAATTTGAGTGCTTCCTTGATAAGCAGGCTCACTTGGATATATATTCGTTGCTGTTCCGTTTGGCGGCTAAATGAAAGAATATGCTTAACCAAGTCGGTAGCTCTCCGACCGGCTAGATGAATTTGACTCAAAAAATATTTCGTTTCGTTTTCCTCATTGATCCCAAGGAGGGCCAATTGGGTGTAACCTAATATCGCACTTAAAATATTATTGAAGTCATGAGCGATCCCGCCGGCTAATGTTCCGATGGCCTCCATTTTTTGTGCTTGAAGCAATTGAGCCTGAAGCTTTTCCTTTTCTTCCTCAGCCCGTTTTCGGCCGGTGACGTCGCGAGCCGCCGCAAAAACACCAATGACGTCGCCATTTTGGTCACGATAAGTAGTGGCATTATAAAGGACAAAAAAACATTGGCCGTCACGGCGCCTTATTTTGAGTTCTAATTCACGTACCGCACCATCAATGAAAACTTGCTCATAGCCGGCGCGGGCCTTATCCGGCTCGGTAAAATAACTGGAGAATTCCGTCCCGATGAGTTCCGTGCGGGAGCATCCGGTTATCAGCTCGGCGGCTGAATTCACATCTGTAATTTTACCACCGGGTCCAATGACTAATAGAGGATCAAGGCTGGCTTCAATCAAGCTCCGATGGTAATCATTGACATATCGTAACGCCGCTTCGGCGCGTTTCTGTTCGGTTATATCGGTCCAGACTACGGAAATATACGATTTTCCGCGAATTAGGAGATGATGAGTGCGAACATGGACCGACCGAATTTCCCCATTTCTGCGACGGTGGCGTGTCTCAAAGGCCATCCGCTCTTGTTCACGGATGCATCTAATATTACGCTCTATCTCCTCTTTTGAATGATCCGCCTGGATGTCCGAGATGCTTAAAAGTGCAAACTCATCGCGTGTATAACCAAGATCTTTATGGGCAGACTCGTTGAATTCGACAAAACGGCCCGTGGTCGGGTCAAAAAGCATGATCGCATCCATGGCCTGATTGATGATGCTTGAATATGTTTCTTCCCGTTCGCGCAATACATTTTCCGCGCGCTTGTGCTCAGTCATGTCGCGGAAATACCAGACGCGACCGTAGTATCGATCTTCCGGTCCGATCATCGGCGCGGAGTAGCGTTCAATGACTCGGCCATCCGCCAGGAGAAGCTCATCCCGGCTGGTTTCTTGTCTGTGTTCATAGAGATAGCGAACTTGATGAAGAAATGAATGAGGATCCAACATCTGAGAAGTCACTAACTGGAGGATAGGCTCATCGATCCTGTCTTCGACAAGCTTGGTCGGAATGCCCCACATCTCGACAAAACGGTTGTTATGTGAAATGATGCGCGCGTCTCCATCAACCACCAGGATTCCGTCCAAAGAGGCTTCCTGCTGCGTGCTCAAGAGGATGTTCCTGAACTGAAGTTCTTCCTCCGCCTGCCGGCGTTGCCGGATTTGAACCTGCAGGGCGGCATTGGCGGTAGTCAATGCGGCCGTACGCTCAGCAACCCGCGTTTCGAGTTCGGCGTAAGCCGCCTGCAAAGCCTCTTCCACCTGCTTGCGAGCGGTAATGTCGCGGCCGATGCCGAGAAAGACGGAATCCGCGGTGGAAGTATCCGTGACAAGTGATGCATTCGATAGGAACCAGAGGTAGTTATTATCTTTATGGCGGATCCGGAATTCAGGACCGCCCATTTTTGCTCCGGACTCCATGATCTGTCGCAGAAACTTATTGCATGACTGGAGCTCATCGTGATGAACCAGAAGATCAAACGACGTGCCAATCAATTCGAAGGGAAGATAACCCAGCAGAAATTCCACGTTGGGCGCCACATATGTAATTATTCCCGCCGGAGATAAGGTGTAAATAAGATCATTGGCATTTTCTATAAACAAACGAAAACGTTGTTCGCTCTTCAATACCTCTTGTTCAGCCATCCTGGTTCTGTTCCACTCCCGGTAAAACAGCCAGGCGGATACAACGGTACTGATACAGAAAACAGCCCAAAACAATGATATTTTGTAAACTTCGGAACGCCACCCGGTAAGATAGTCATCGGCTGACAACCCGGTAATAATGCAAAACTTCGACTTGTGAGAGAGTATGCGGTAGGAAAAAATTCGTTCTATACCGTCAAGTGTGCTTGTCGTCGTGTATGTGGCCGAAGTTTTACCTGATTTGATCTGGTCGAGAAGCTGGCTAGAAGCAAATTTCTGACCGATATTGGCGCCGAGAGGCTTCGGATCCGGATAATGGGCCACAATAGACAAATCCTCATCAAGCAAAGTTAGTGTCCCTTTAGTCCCGACATTCAGTTCTTTGAAGAGTTGCATCAAATACTCAAGCCCAAGACCTGCATAGACCAACCCGGCAAAGGCACCTTCCGGACGATGGATGCCCCGGGCGAGGATAATCATCCATTTTCCGGAAATCCCGCCGACAAGAGGCTTGGAGATCACTATGTCGGAGTTCGGGTTGTCACGAATAAATTTGAAATAATCCCGGTGAGCCAGGCTGGTGGTTGTGGCGACTTTTGTCTCCGGCCCGTAGACGGCGTCACCGGAAGCATCGGTCGCCCTCAAGGTCAACAGGTCCGGTAGGCGGGAGTGCTGGCGAATGATGAAGTTGTTCAGCGTCTCGCGCTGAATAACGCCGCCGGCCAATTGATGCTCGGCTTCATCGCTGACCGCCTGCAGAGCGATGTCGACTTTTTCGAACACACCGGAAATACTCCCATCGAGGACGCGCGAGATATTTCGGGTGGTAACCGCAACCTGTTCTTCGTGATGGGTTTTGCTGTTTTGTAGTGAAAACCAGACAATACCACCAACTATTAGATTGAGAAACAGAACTCCAGTTACAAGACGCTTGCGAAGTATATTAAGGTTAGATTGTGACGTGGTCGTCGACTGAATCATGTGGGCCGGAACCTCCAACGTTCCTCAAATTTACATTTTTTTTAGGAGTAAACATCTAGTCGGATTACTATAAGTTGTGAAGCAAAAGAGGAAATGAATGATGTCCTCGTCCTGGGCCATTAAAATTCCGGGTCTAGGAGCGCCCACAAGTGTTTTGTCCACGTTGTCTATAGGTCCACCTCCCCGTCAAGCACGGCACGGACTTTGTTCAGCAAGTCGGTCAATTCATAAGGTTTGCCAACGTACCCGGCAGCCCCGGCTTCCAAAGTCTCTTTGACTTGTCCATTGGCTGAATATCCGCTACCGATGAGGATCTTGGCTGAAGGGTTAAGCCTCATAATTTCGGTCAAGCACTTATGTCCTCCCATTCCTGGCATTCCGATATCCATAATGACCAAATCGATCATACTGTGTTTGCCCGAGTAAATTCCTAAGGCTTCCTCGCCGCTGGAAGCAGTGAGCACCTTGTAGCCAAATTTTAAAAGAACCTGTTGGGCAAAGCCTCTGATTAGTTCTTCATCGTCAACGAGTAGGATGGTCTCGCTTCCGCCTTGGAATGGTCTAGTATTAGTGTCTTTTGACCCAGCGATATCCTCTGATTCGATGGCCGGCAGGTATATTTTAAAAGAGGTTCCTCGGCCAATCTCACTGTGACAGTTGATATAGCCATCATGACTCTTAACGATGCCATAAACCGATGCCAGCCCAAGGCCGGTGCCCTTGCCAATTTCCTTTGTTGTAAAAAATGGGTCAAAAATGTGTTCTATCGTCTCTTGTTCCATGCCGTGACCTGTGTCCGAGACGGTCAAAAGGACATATCGACCGGGCTTAACTCCAAGATGGGCCTGGACGTATCCCTGATCCAGGGTTATGTTTTCGGTGGCGATAATGAACTTTCCACCATCAGGCATGGCGTCGGCGGCATTTTTCCCTAGATTCAAAAGAATTTGATCGATCTGTCCATGGTCGGCCTTTACATCCCAAAGCCCTCGACCTGGATGCAGTTCAATATCGATCATTTTGGGGATGATCCGCTCCAGCATTTTTCGTGCATTTTCAATTTCTTGGTTTAGTCTGATAATTACCCGCTTGGTTTCAACTTTCCGGCTGAATAGAAGGAGTTGCCGGACGAGATCGGCCGCCCGGTTACCTGCTTTGAAGATGTTCTGCAAGCTAGTATAGTCATGGTCATGCCGGCCTTTATCCATAAGCAATATTTGAGTAAAACCATTGATAACCTGGAGAAGATTGTTGAAATCATGCGCGATGCCCCCAGCCAAAATGCCTACGGATTCCATTTTTTGAGCTTGGAGCAACTGGCTCTGAAGTTTTTCCTTCTCTTCCTCCGCCTGTTTGCGCGCGGTGATATCGAGTACCTGGGAAAAAACCGAGACAAGCCTTCCTTCTGAGTTTAACATCGCCGAATTATACCACTCGCAGATAATCACCGAGCCATCCTTGCGGTAGTTGCGGTTAGTGTGAAGGTTGCAGGTTTGCTTCCCAGCCATCATGTCAGCGCTGATGGCGGCGACCCTTTGCGCATCATCCTCGTGAACCCATTTTAATTGATCAATTCGTTTCCCAAGTATTTCATCGGAATTCCAGCCGAAAAGTGCTTCGGCCTGGTGAGACCAAAAGATAATTCGAAACCCAGGGTCGAATTCAACTATTGCCAGCGGTGAGTTTTCGTTATGAAACTTTAACCGCTGTAAAGCTGATCTTAATTCGCCCTCAGTCCGCTTGCGCTCGGTAATGTCCATAACAGTACCAAGGCAATAAAGGGGCTGGTCATTATCATCGCGTATAAGGTTGGTGTCGATGATACAGCAAATGGTGTGCCCCTTTTTGTGGATGTATTTTTTTTCCATATGATAGCTATCGATCTGGCCTGAAGCGAGTCGGGCTTGTTGCCGCAGGTTTTCTTCAATACTTTCCGGATGGGTAATATCTCGGAGATGATTGCCTATAAGCTCCTCCTCTCGGTAGCCGAGCATCCGGCAGAAGGCGTTGTTGGCGGACTCGATTCTGAACGTCAGTGAAATCTGGGCCACGCCTACTTTCATATGCTCGTATATTAGCCGGAAACGCGCCTCACTTTCCCTCAAGCACCTCTCGGCCTTTTTTCGGTCGGTGATGTCTCGGTAAAAACAAACAAACCGCCCGCCCTCGCTGTCGAGATAACTAACCGTAATCTCGACATCAAAAACACTGCCGTCTTTACGGCGGTGGCGCGCCTCAAAGAATTCTTCCCCATTTTGTATTATACGCTCAATGCGAGCGACGATTTCTTCCGGCGTCTCGTCAACGTCTATTTCCTCGAGGCTAAGTTGGAGCAAATCCTCACGGCTGTATCCCGACATCTCGCAATAGCTTTTATTGGCATCCGTGATTTTGCCTTTGGTGTTAACAACACAGCAGCCGTCCTTAGTGGTTTCCAGGATCGTGCGCAGGTAGCGTTCCTGTTCAGTTAATTTTTCCTTTTCTTTCCTTCTTTCCGCATCAACCTTGGCCACATACAACGCCATCTCAATGGCGACCTTGAGGTCTCTACCCTTAAAGGGTTTGAGTATGTATCCAAATGGGAGGGTGAGTTTGGCTTGTTCGAGTTTTGCCTGCTCGGCATAGGCAGTCAAAAAGACCACGGGGATACCCCATTTGTCTTTTATGATCGTTGCGGCCCCAATCCCGTCCATCTTCCCCCCAAGAACTATGTCCATCAAGACCAAGTCAGGCTGTTCCTGGTCGATCAGGTCAAGCGTCGCCTCGGCCGAGGTAGCCATACCGAGGACAGTGAACCCAAATTCCTTGAGCTGAGATTCCAAGTCGGAGGCGATGATAACCTCGTCCTCGACGATTAGAATTCTAGGCTTAGCCTTTTGGTCCATCGTTTTGTCGATATCGACCATATTTCTATTCTCCGAGGGGAGATTGATTGAATTGGGAAAAAAACAACATACCTAATATAAGCTGAGTATGGCATAAAATCTGGCAAAAACAAGGCGCTACACGACAACTCCCGGCCCAAATAGACGCGTCTGCCTCAGCCTACTGCTGGAACGTCATATCCGGTATCACTTCTATTTGTCGTTTCATCTCAGTCTTGCCTCAACCCACGCTTGGGGTTCTCTCCAGAAGCACCAGATTCTCCAGTTGGGACAAAAGATTGTGGATCCTCTTGCTCAAGAACTTCCCTTATCGCTTGGGCAATCGTGTTTACGAGCAACGGTTTTCTGATAAATTTTTTTATCCCGATTTCAACCGCGTTATTTTCGCTTACTTGATGGCTAAACCCTGAACAAAGAATAATGGGAATATCGGGCCGAACGGTTAATAACTCCTTGGCTAATTCCATGCCGGTCATCTGGGGCATGGTATGGTCGGTGATGACCAGGTCAAAATCAGTCGGCTTGGCTTTAAACAATTCCAGAGCCTCCAGGCTTGAAGTCTTGGTTATAACCCGATAGCCGAGTCGCTCTAACAGCCTCTGCCCCATGTCGGCTAACACCGCTTCATCATCTATAAACAGAATTCTTTCCGTCCCACATTCAAAAGGTTCGGTTGTAGGTACTTCGGTTGATGTTATCTGCTCGACAATAGGGAGATAGACATTAAACGTTGTCCCTTTACCCGGCTCGCTATAAACACTGATGGCCCCTTTTAGACTCTGGACTATGCCATGAATGACCGCAAGACCAAGCCCCGTTCCTTTTTCTTGATCTTTGGTCGTAAAGTAGGGGTCAAAAATACGATCCATAATTTCCGGCTTTATACCGGACCCAGTGTCATTGACCGATAATTTCACATAGCTTCCCGGAGAGAGTTTAAAATCGCCACATAAATAGTCCTGGTCAATTATAACCTCTTGCAAATCGACGGATAAAATTCCCCCTTTTTCCTCCATGGCGTGTGAAGCGTTGGTGCAAAGGTTCATGACTATTTGATGAATGCTTGTGGGATCGGCGAAAACCACACTATCTATAAATGTAAAATGTTGCCTGATTTCAATGGTTGATGGTAATGAGGCGCGAATTAATTTTAGCGCCTCCTTGATGAGGGAGCTCACTTGAACAACTACGGGCTGATGTTCCGTTTGGCGGCTAAATGAAAGAATATGCTTAACTAAGTCGGTAGCTCTCAGACCAGCTTGATAGATTTGTTCTAAATACTGTTTATGCGGACTTTCCTTTTGTGATTCAAGGATGGCCAATTGAGTATAACCCATTATAGCTCCGAGGATATTATTGAAGTCATGGGCAATCCCTCCGGCTAATGTCCCGATAGCTTCCATCTTTTGAGCTTGGACTAATTTGCCCTGCAGTTTTTCCTTTTCTTCCTCCGCCAGTTTGCGGTCGCTGATATCCCGGGTGATTGATATGATATGGGGTATCCCTTTCAGGGTAATGACTCTAGCCGACATCAAGGCTGTACCGATGCTTCCGTTTTTACGCCGGAAATTTGCTTCAAGATTTTCGATATAGCCATGTTCCTTCAACCTATCGACCAGTTTTTTCCGGTCGTCCTGATTGTGCCAAATGCTGATATCCAAGGAAGTTTTACCACTAACATCCGCGCGAGTATAACCGGTCAAAATAGTAAATCCCTCGTTGATATCCACGTATAAACCGTCTTCCAAACGGTTAATGTTCACAGCATCAGGTGAAGCTTTAAACGTCAGGCGGAATCGTTCCTCGCTGTCCAGCAGATCTTCTTCCACTCGCTTGCGCTCCGATATGTCTGTATCGGAACCGCAATAGCCCAGTAATTCACCGTTACTATTCAGCATGGGTATGCCGTTGGTGGAGACCCATATCAAATGACCATCCCGGGCTTGTATGGGATTGACCAGATTTGTGAAGTCACCCTTCAGCTCAAATACCTTAAATGCGGCGGCCTTGAACATCTCGCGCCTTTCCTCGGGATGCAGATCGTAGAAGTGTCTCTGCCCGACTAATTCGTCCGGCCGGTAACCCCAAACCGCCTCGGACACATCACTGACATAGATATACAGGCCTTCTGGATTCACCTCCCAGGTGACGGTTCGGCTCTGCTCAGCCAACAGGGTAACCCGTCGAGCGCTCTCTCGCAGTGCTTCTTCTTTAATTTTGCCCGCCTCTATCCGGCGCAGCGCCTCCTCCGCCCGCTTGTGCGCGCTAATGTCCATAACCGTACCCAGACAATAAAGAGGTTGGTCGTTACCATCGCGGATGAGAATGGTATCGATAATGGCGTAAATGGTGTGCCCCTTTTTGTGGATGTATTTTTTTTCCATATGATAGTTATCGATCATGCCTGAAGCGAGCAGGGTTTGTTGCCGCAGGTTTTCTTCAATGCTTTCCGGATGAGTGATATCCTGGAGGTACTTGCCTAAAAGCTCTTCCTCTCGGTAGCCGAGCATCCGGCAAAAGGCCGCGTTAACGGACTCGATTCTGAATGTCAGTGAAACTTGGGCCACGCCTACCGCCATATGCTCGTAGATCAGCCGGAAGCGCGCCTCACTTTCCCTCAACGTGTCTTCAGCTTTTTTGCGATCGGTGATGTCC
>JADFXS010000041.1:16290-16776 GCA_015233515.1 Deltaproteobacteria bacterium
GAAGGTAGGAACGACATAGTATCCGGAAAAACGTTCGTCATTATAATGGTATTCAAAGGATTGCGGACCCAGTTCCCCCCTGGCCACCTGGCGATATTGGGTGGGAAGTTCCGAGTTCGCCAACGAGGGGAAAGCCTCCTCCATGGTTTTGCCGAGCAGGCGCTGGTGATCGATGCCGACGATACGGTCGGCGGAAGGATTTACCCCGGTCAGGACGAGGCGATCGTCACTGGTCAGCCGGTAAAAATACATGGCCACCGGGGAGGATTCCACGATGCGGCGATATTTTTCTTCGCTCTCCCGCAGCGCCTCCTCCGCCCGTCTACGATCCGTGATGTCACGCCAGATGCAATGGTAGACGGTTTCCCGCCCGGCTTGGAGTGATTGCGCTGTTACATGAATATATCTGATTTCACCTTGCCTCGTCCGGTGAAGGGTCTCAAAATCATCTTTTCCTTCATTTAATACTCGCTGGATATGTTTTTG
>JADFXS010000041.1:16798-17327 GCA_015233515.1 Deltaproteobacteria bacterium
CATCTCGATATCAGGGACGCTTAATTTCGAAAATTCTTCTCGTGAATACCCTAATTGATGGCAGGCTTGGTCATTGAACTCAATTATCCTGGCCGTCGAGGGATCTAAAACAACGACGGCATCTGGTCCTTCATCAAAGAAAATTCGATATTTTGCCTCGGCTTTTCTCCTCTCTGATTCTTCCTTCGCAACATAGAGCGCCATCTCAATAGTGACTTTGAGGTCTCTAGGCTTAAAGGGCTTGAGCAGGTAGCCGAACGGGAGGGTGAGTTTGGCTTGTTCGAGTTTCGTTTGTTCGGCATAGGCGGTTAAAAAGACCACGGGGATACCCCATTTGTCTTTTATGATCGTTGCGGCCTCAATCCCGTCCATCTTCCCCCCAAGAACGATGTCCATTAAGATCAAGTCAGGTTGTTCCTGGTCAATCAGGTCAAGCGCCGCCTCGGCCGAGGTCGCCATGCCGCGGATAGTGTAGCCCAGCCTCTTGAGCTGAGATTCCAAGTCGGATGCGCTGATGACCTCGTTCTCG
>JADFXS010000441.1 GCA_015233515.1 Deltaproteobacteria bacterium
TATTGGTGCTGCCAGATGATAGTTGATGGGGATTTTGAGGTCTGAATCAGGAAAACCTGCATCCCCAGAATCGCCTTGGGGAGGGAATCCGGGCGAAAGTCGCCATAAAGGGAGTTAACGGCGCATTCCAAGGTCAAGTCCGGAAGTATCTGGCTGGGCCCATCCAAAACCGCTTTGAACAGACCGCTGGCCGCCAACCAGCGGCCGGTGGTTTCACCAAACATCGAAGCCGGTGAGACTAAAAATTCGTTATAATAATCCGCCTGGTACGTCAAGTCACCAGTGCGGTACACCAGACTCTTGCCTTCGTATCGAGGCGACACTCGGAATCGGCCGACCAATAGGTTTGGGCCGGAAGAGTTGGGAAGATTTTGGGCAGGCCTTTGGGCGTTCAAGGCATAATAATATTTTTCCGGATAGCTTTGCTTGAGCCCGGAACAGGCGGTCAGGGCCATCAGTAAGCCCAGGAAAAGGGATAAGCAGGCAAGGCCGTGGCCGTGGTTCATCATTTATCCCCTGATTTTATATGGCGAGGCGGGTCGCCCAGAATTATTTGCGACGGGTTTTGGCGGGTGTTGTCGGTCAGGTCTTTCAAGTGTTCGGATATTTGGCGAACATTGTCCATGGTGGTTTCCAAGTCTCTTTGAGGCCCGACCAACATCGTATCCAGGCGTTTAAGGGTTAGGCGAAGTTGAGTCATGATTTCCGGCAAGTCCGAAGAAGAAGTATCGAGCTTCTTGGTGACCTTGCTCAGATTTTTCGACGAATCTTCAATGGCGCTCATGGTTTGGCCAATTTGTTTTTCAGTTTTTTCCATGACCCGCCTGGCCGCGGCCAACGTGGCCGCCAAGTCGTCGGCTAAAGGCTTATCCTGGGCGGGTTCCAGAATCTTGTTCAGAATTTGCGTGATCCGCCGAAGATCAGCCATGACATTCTGGGTGTCTGAAGCAAGTTGATCAAGTTTGGCTCGTTCCAAAGTGCGATTCAGAGTGCCCATTATCGTTTCCAAATTGGACATAAGACTAGTAAAATTCATTTTTTCCAGGCTGCGCATGATGCGGCTGATGGCTTCGGCGTACTGGGTCATCGTGCTTGGCGCGGAAGGAATATAGGGATAGGCCGGAGTCCATTCTAATTTCAGCGGTGGAAATCTGGCGGCATCCAGGTAATCAACTTCCAGATAGGCGGTTCCGGTCAATCCCTGGGGAGCCACGCGAATCCGCAAACCTTGTTCGATATGGCTCTGAATGGCTTTGTCCATTTGGCTGGAGGTTTGGCCTTTGAAAAAATCGCTGAAAACATCGAAGCGGACCAATACAAACCGACTGTTTGCGGCATAAAGGGTGGCCACGGGGGCGACCAGCTTGACCCGACCGATGAGCATACCGCGATATTTGACGGCCGATCCGACATCCAGGCCTTGGATCGACTCATCAAAGTATGTTTCGGAAAGCAGTTGTTTACGAAATAAGGTCCCGGCCCCGAGGATCACCACAATCACCAGGGCGACGATTATGCCGCTGATGACGAACAAGCCTATTTTGAAAAAGTTGGTTTTGTGACTCATTATGACAATTATCAGCTTATCATTATCGGTAAAAAAATGTAACTACGAGGTGATTGCAAAACTAGGAATTTTGGCCCGGATCGAGAAGGGCGAGATTTTGAAGCCGCGGGAATACCGACGTATTTCGAGGACTTCAAAATTGAGCCCGACAAAGAGTTGGGCCAAAAGGGCGGTTTTGCCATTACCTCTAACATCAGGTGTTTAGGAAATCGACGCTTCGCGCCGAAAAAATTGTCGCACCCAGAGGTTGTCGCTGTTATCGCGCAGATCCGCCGGGCGGCCGGCGGCGACAATGCCTTTGGTTCGTTTATCCAGCATAATCACTCGGTCGGCCACGGTAAATATACTCGGTAGTTCATGAGTGACAATGACAAAAGTGATTTTCAGGGTTCGAGCCAGGTTCAACAATAATTGGTCCAAGTCGGCGCTGGTGATGGGGTCCAGGCCGGCGGAAAGTTCATCCAAAAACAGAACATTAGGATCTAGGGCCATGGCTCGGGCGATGGCGGCTCTTTTGCGCATCCCGCCGCTGATTTCCGAAGGCAGGTAGTCTTCGTACCCGCTAAGGCCGACCAGATGGAGTTTCATCCGGGCGATAAGAACGATTGCTTCCGGCGGCAACCCGGTGAATTCTTCCAAGGGCAGACTGATGTTTTCCATCAGGGTCATGCTGCCGAATAAGGCGCCGCTTTGATATAACACGCCGATTTGTTTCAAGATATTATGGCGTTCTCGACCGGAGGCCGTCACGATGTTGTGGCCGTCGATCAAGACTCGGCCGGTGGTCGGGGTCTCCAGGCCGATCATCTGGCGCATCAAAGTGCTTTTTCCGCAGCCGGAACCGCCCAAAACGGCAAAAATTTCTCCGCGACAGACTTCGAAACTGACATTGGACAAGACCAGGGTGTCTTCGTATTTCACCGTGACGTCTTCGACTTGAATTATAGGTATCGATTCCGGGGACATGGCTTACATTTTAAAGTAAAAAAAGATAACCGAAAAAATTCCGTCGACCACCACGATCATAACAATGCTGCTGACCACGGCGTTGGTGGTGGCATCCCCTACGGCGCTTGGTCCGGTCTTGGTTTCCAAGCCGCGCAAACAACCGATTCCGGCGATCAACACTCCAAACACAAAAGCTTTGAACACACCTTGAAAAAAATGGATGTAGGTGATCGCGGAAACAACTTGTTTATAATAAGTGCTCAATGGATAACCCATGGACAGTAAAACTACCGCTCCCCCCAGCAGACCGACCACATCGGAAAATACGGTCAGCAAAGGAGTCGTGGCCATTGCGGCCAGGACCCTGGGCAGGACTAAAAAACGCACCGGATCCAAACCCATGGTGGCCAGGGCGTTTATTTCCTCGTTGACCTTCATGGTTCCCAATTCAGCGGCAAAAGCTGAACCGGAGCGACCGGCCAGGACTATGGCCGTCATCAGCGCCCCCAGTTCCT
>JADFXS010000442.1 GCA_015233515.1 Deltaproteobacteria bacterium
CGCCGTACAAGACCTTGCGCAAGCAGTCCATGCGCGACATGGTCAGATAATTCAAGAAATTGCCGCTCCATTCACCCTCGCCGCCGCAGGTCTTGTCCGAGGTGGCGCGCTGAGGCTCAAAACGAGGCGAATTGTCGTTGTAGTAATAGCATTTATAGCTGTCGAAATATCCGTAGTAATCAATGGTCGGTTTGTAACGAATCTCCAAATTACCGTCCCCGTCCAGATCGGAGGCGTTGTTATAAGCCGCGTTATATAAAGATTCATCCCGGCCCATGACCAGCATGAGCAGGGGGGGACTGCCGGCGGAAATGAAAGGTGGAACCGCGGTATAATCGCCGATTACCGGCGGTGTGGCCGTGACCGTGGACGGGGCCCAGGGCAGAGCCGTCAGGCAAAGCAAAACCATAAAGATAAAATTTATTTTTTTCATAAAAGTGCTCCTACTTGACCAGGACGATCTGGAATATGCGGATGCCCTCGTGAGCCGCCAGAACGTTTTGACCGATGCTCAGGTGATCGATGGAAATGCGGTCCTCGTTATTAGTCCCATTGGACATGGATTTGCGCTGAAGGATTAGAGAGCCCGGCATGATCATGAAGTTGAGGTTGTTGATGCCGATAAAAGTCAGCTCGCCGGTTTTGTGGGGAGCGGCGGTGATCTTGCCATCCATAATCCATTCCCAGTCGGCCTGAACCGGGCCAGCGGCCGGCATTCCGATTAAAAGAATGATCACTAATGGAAAAAAGACCAGTTTTCGGTTCATGCATTTCCTCCCTGTCGACCGGACCGAGACGGCCGGCCGTTTGATTTGTGATTTTCGTGGAAATTAACTAATTATTATAGAGGTGATTGCAAAACCAGGTATTTAGGCCCGGATCGAGGAGGGCGGGATTTTGAAGCCGGAGGAATACAAACCTATTTTGGGAACTTCAAAATTGAGCCCACCAAAGGTGGACAAGCCCGACAAAAAGTTGAGCTAAAATGGTGGTTTTGCAATTACTTCTAACTACTAATCACAGAGACGCCGAAGAGCGAAGAACAAGGGCGCAGCAGAGTAAAGAGCATGATTTCCGTATCGTGCCGATCATCCGTGATGTTGTGACTGTTCGCAGCCTGGTAACCAAATCAATTATATGGGTGAAGGCCTCTAATTTAAAGCCGCTATTTTAGAATAGGTAGCGGAAAGACAAACGTCTCCTTTCTTATACTTTTTTAAAGTGTTCCTCTTAAGAATGGCAAGATTCATGCCATCGGATATTGTAGGGTTTATTCATTTTTTTTGGTTAAAGAACAATATATTATGCTGATAATACCCCCCGGGGGACTTTCTGTTTGGGAAAGCGGCCATAAAAAGTTTTACTAGGTATAAAAAATATTTATATTGTTTGGAGAATCTTTCACTACGGAGGTGATTGCAAAATTTGGAATTTTGGCCTACTAGATTGCGGAAGGCGAGATTTTAAAGCCGGAACAATACCGGGGTAATTTGAGGAGTTGAAGCCTCCCCCCGCTTGCCGTGGGTGGCCTCAATCTAGATCAAATCATCATGAGGTGAGGACTATGGCCCTTATTCGAGAGTTTGAGCGGTGCGTCGGATTTTCGGCTGCCAAAATCGCAAAAATAATGGCTTCGGCTTTAGTCGGACTTGCCTTGATCATTCTTGGCGGCCAAGTCCTTCCAAGCCAGGCGGCAACCAGTCAGGTGGAATTCCGGCCCATGGTTCTGGCCGGGACTTGGTATCCGGAGGCGGCCAAGGAACTTTCCGATCTGGTGCAGCAGTATCTAAAACAAGTCAAACCTCCGGCCGTGACCGCCAAGCCGCAAGCCTTGATCGTTCCCCACGCGGGTTATGCGTACTCCGGCCAAGTGGCGGCCTATGGTTATTCACTGCTGAAAAATCAGGATTACGAAACCGTGGTCCTGATCGGCCCCAGCCACCGGGCCAGGTTTACCGGAGCCGCCTTGGATTTCCGGGATTACCAGACTCCTCTGGGGGGGATAAAACTGGATCAGGCTATGGCTCAATCCTTAGTTGACCGCAGCGCCGGCATGATCGTGGTCCGATCCGACGTCCATGCCCAGGAACATTGCCTGGAAATCCAAATGCCTTTTATTCAGACGGTTCTGCCTAAAGCCCGGATCGTCCCTATAATCATGGGTTCGCAGGATCTGACCGCCTGCCGGGCCGTGGCTAAAACCCTGACGGATGTGGTCCGAGGCCGAAAAGTTTTGCTCCTGGCCAGTTCCGATCTTTCCCATTTCTATACTGGGGATCAGGCCAAGACCATGGACGGCAAGCTGATCGACAAGGTCAAGGCCGACGATCCGCTCGGCCTCCATCAGATGCTGAGCGCTGGAGAAGTTGAAGCCTGCGGCGGCGGACCGATCGTAGCCATCATGCTGGCCGCCCAGGCCCTAGGGGCCGGCCAGGCCACCATTCTCAAATATGCCCACTCCGGGGATGTTACGGGCGACAACTCCAGAGTGGTGGGCTATTTGGCCGCGGCTTTATCGGCGGCCCGTTTTTCGAAATCCGGGGCCCCGGATGGAATATCCGATGATCAAAACCGGAAGGTTGGAACCTGGAGCCTGGGAACTATATTTTCCACTATCGCGTGGGCCGGCCAATCTCCGGCCGGAGTGGACCTAGGATTGTCCGCCAATGATCAGCGCCGCCTTCTGACCATTGCCCGGGAGACCATCACATCGGCGTTGGATAACAAAGATTATTCTTTACCGGCCAACCTGCCCTCCAGCTTGAAAGATCGGCGGGGGGCTTTTGTCACCTTAAAAAGGAACGGCGAATTGAGGGGTTGCATCGGCCAAGTCACCTCCGACCGACCCCTGGCGGAAACTGTTTCCGCCATGGCCATCCAGGCCGCTTTTCATGATCCTCGTTTTCCTCGCCTGGCCAAGGAGGAAATACCCGGCCTCAGCCTGGAAATTTCCGTCCTGACGCCGTTCGAACCGGTCAAAGACGTCAAGGAAATTCAAGTGGGTCGCCACGGATTGATGATCTCCC
>JADFXS010000443.1 GCA_015233515.1 Deltaproteobacteria bacterium
CGTGACTTAAACAAAATTTATGAAAACTGGCATCGAAATGCTCTGTCACAAGCCATTGTCTTTTTGATTATTGCCGCAATATCGAGCCTCAGCTTATATTTCCTCCAGAAAAGGAAGAAAAAATTCGAACAGTTTCAGGCGAAGGCCGCTCAAGCCCTGTTGGATAGCGAGAGATTCATGAGGACGGTCACGGACAATATCCCCGGTATGGTGGGATATTGGACCGGTGAACTGCGATGCGGCTACGCCAATCCCGCTTATCGAGAATACTTCGGAAAGACACAAGAGGAGATACGGGACATCCACTTACCGGATCTTTATGGGGAAAAATTTTATAAGAAGAACGAATCATTCATAAAAGCCGTTCTGCGTGGTGAGATCCAGCGTTTTGAATCCTCCTTGGCGCAGAAAAACGGTGGTAACTCCTATATCCTGTGCCAATATGTACCCAACATGGATAGAGACCGAGTTCTTGGTTTTTTTGTTCTGATATTTGACGTCACCGAACTTAAAATGACTCAGATCCAACTGGAAAAACTCGTCCAAAAATTTAAGAGATTAGCCACAACAGACCATCTGACCGGAATCAGCAATCGTCGGATGTTTTTTGAACAAGCCGGGCGAGAGTTCGAACGATCCAGACGATTTGGAGAGCATATGTCCCTTCTTATGATGGACATCGATCACTTTAAATCCATCAACGACTCGTATGGGCACGATTGCGGTGATGATGTTCTTAAAACCATGGCCATGACTTGTAAAAAGATATTGAGATCCGTGGACCTATTCGGTCGTTTGGGGGGTGAGGAGTTCGCGATTCTGTTAATTAATCCCGGTCTTGATGGCGGTATCAAGTTCGCCGAACGCTTACGCCAAGCTATAGCCGACTTGAAAGTGGATTCCAACGACCGTATAATTAGTTTCACAGTCAGTATTGGTATCGCGCCTTTTATAGGAGAAAATAAAACTGTGGAAAATCTTTTAAAGCAGGCGGACATCGCCCTTTACAAGGCGAAAACATCAGGACGCAACAAAATTTGCGTATCTGACACTACTACATAGCGCTGGGTTATGGCTTGCCGGAGAATTTGGGTTGAAGAACTTGGATTTAATCATGAATGAATCTGAAGGTTTTTATACTCTGTATTATAAAAACGGCCAATTTTAAAAGCAGTTAATTAACCGATTTTTCTGGCATACGATTTTTAATCGTATTATGATATAAAGTGGCGTGACAGATTAAAATCCACGACTGATGACCATAATCGCATACGGAGACACCATGAGTATCAATCCCGAACTCCTCGAAGAATTCATGCGTAAAGCCCAAGCCGTGTCGGTAATAGTCACCGAGGCGGCTTCAGCTTCGGCCGCGCTGGAGTACACCATGGATGTATGCCGGCGCAAGGATGCCTGTCAACTCCTGCTTTCCGGTTGCGAGGCCCCCTTGAGTAAAGGATCCGAGGACTTGTGCGCCGAAAAACAAGGCAAAATCGTCGCGGCGCCCAAATTGGACCCGGCCTGGACAGAGCAATTGACGGTCATGGGCCAAACCCAGGGTGTCAGAGTTATCACTCATGGCCTGCGGGACCACCTGGCCGGCATCGATATCGGCCTGACCATGGCCGACTACGGAGTTTCGGAAACCGGAACGCTGGTAATCGACTCCTCGGACGAAGACCTTCGCCTGGCCACCATGATCAGTGAAATCCACGTGGCGATCCTGCCGGCGTCCCGTATTCGCAAGACATTAATCGAGCTGGAAACTGAGTTGAACGGACTCATCGGTCAGATGCCCGGTTTCACGGCTTTTATCACCGGAGCCAGCCGGACGGCGGATATTGAACGAGTCCTGGCCTTGGGGGTCCACGGACCACTGGAGTTACACGTTCTGATATGGAAGGATAAATAATCCATGACGACTAAAGACTCCTTGATCGCATATCGTCGCGACCTGGCCGTCGCTCTGAACAACCAGTTCCAGCGGCTGGCCCTGAATAATTTTGCCGTGGCCTATCCGACCGGCCGGGCTCAAGCCTTTACCGGCGTGGACATTGAAGCTTTGCGCCTGGAAATTGCCGATCTCAAAGACGAAGCCGTCTCCCGATTGGATCAGTTATTCCTCGCTTTCAAGGAAAAAGCCACCGCGGCGGGCGTTCAGGTCCACGTGGCGGAGACAGCGGCTCAAGCCAATGAGATCATAATTCAAATCGCCGCGGCGTCCGGAGTGACCAAGGTGGTCAAAGGTAAAAGCATGACCGCCGAGGAAATTCATCTGAACCCGCATTTGGAAGCTCAAGGGTTGGAAGTCACGGAAACCGATTTAGGAGAATGGATTATTCAGCTCCGCCGGGAGGGACCTTCGCATATGGTCTTACCGGCCATCCATTTATCGCGGCATCAAGTCGCCGAACTTTTTTCAGAAGTCACCGGGCAATTGCAGGGCGATGATGTCGCCCGTCTGGTCAAGGTGGCCAGACGTGAACTGCGCGCCAAATTCGCTCAAGCGGATATGGGGATCACCGGGGCTAATTTTGCTATCGCCGAAACCGGGACCATCGGCCTGGTGACCAACGAAGGCAACGCCCGCCTGGTGGCCACTTTGCCCAGGGTTCATGTGGCTTTGATCGGTCTGGAAAAACTAACTCCTAACCTGCAAAACGCCCTGACCGTTTTAAAAGCCTTGCCGCGGAATGCCACCGGCCAGGCCATTTCCTCATACGTCACTTGGATAACCGGACGTAATGCCTGCGCAGCCGCGCCGGACGGCTTAAAGCAGATGCACATGATCTTTTTGGATAACGGCCGACGAGCCCTGGCCAAGGACCCGGTGTTGTCCACGGCGTTGAGGTGCATACGCTGCGGCGCCTGCGCCAATGTTTGTCCGATTTATCGTCTTGTGGGCGGACATAAATACGGTCACGTTTACATCGGGGCTATCGGTCTGATTTTGACTTATGTGTACCACGGCCGGACACCGGCCCAAAATTTGGTCCGCAACTGCTTGAACTGCGGGGCATGCAA
>JADFXS010000444.1 GCA_015233515.1 Deltaproteobacteria bacterium
CTAGAGGGAGGCTGGCCTTCGTTTTCTTTCATAACTGCTGTCTCCTAAAAAGGTTACCTGATCGGGCCGAGAGGACATAAAAAAGCCCTTTCCCTCAGTCGTTGAGCAGAGAAAGGGTGAATGACGCCGGGTGGAGACCTTTTGTTATTTTATCAAGGTTCCAACCAAACCCGGTTTCCCCACTCGTTCAAGCTTCAACACCGTGCACCGTAAGAGGCGTGATTGCCTCAGCCACCTTAGGTAAACCCTTAATCCGGGAGTGCCTGTTCTACCCTGATGCGCCGCATCTTTGGATGCTTTTGGGCAGTGGCCTGTGTGTGACACGGGAGCCTCGCCTACCGAGGATCGATCTTAATTATTTTTGGCCTGGCCGACCAGGTCTGATACTTTCATGATCTTGGTTAATTTAAACCTATAGTTCACCTATGTCAATAGGAAAAGTGTGAAAGCCGTTATAAAAAATATGATGCGGTCCAACCATTAGAAATAGAAGGAATAAGAATCAATGCTGACGCGAGGCCGATAGACTGTCCGCAGATTGTTTATGGTTCAGGTTTCGGCAACGAGTGGGCATCGATCAAGATATGAGAGAGTACTTCCGGGGGGAATGGCGCTGGGGATTGGTCTTCTCCTTGATGCGGCGCAGGAAAAACCCTTCGGCGGTTTGGAAAGAGGTAAAACACCAGACCTGGCGGTGGAGCACTTTGCCGCCGGCCCCGCTTTCTTTGTGTACCCAAAACCGTCCTTCCTGCTTTTCGATCCACAAGCGGTAAAAGGCCTGTTTGGGGCTGCCTGAGGCGACCAGGTCGGCCCGTCTGATCTGACGTGGGGCAAGTAGTTGAAGTTGCACCATGCTGGTTACTCGTTACTGGTCCATGTCATTAACTTAAGAAGAAAATCTTTCGTTGATGATAGCTCCTATAAAGCCCCAACGGGGCGAACTAGGTTAGCCCAGCGGCAACGCCCTGGGAAATACGCAGGTTAATTTTTTATTAAATCTTAACCTGGCTTTTATTCTATCAAATTTCTTAACCGAAAGAAAGTATTTTTCCACCTATCCGAAAAATAATCCATATTTTGATCCGCAGACCCCGCGCCGCCCAAAAGGCCCCTGGTTCAGAGTCGGGAGGGATCAAGCCGATCCATATCCCCGGCATGTACAAAATATGGTAGCAAAAATAGGAAAAATGTGGTATTGAGGACATTCGTCCGCCTCGGCGATCGGATTATCCGATTTGAAAAAGATAACATCGTGGAAGAACCGGCCGGGTGAGGCGATAAAGATATTCTCACTTGCATAACCTCCCTGGCCACCAAGAAAACCTGACGATTCCCAAATTGTTTCCACCAGCGAGATTTGTTTTGCATTTTTGATGTGTTTCTGCTAACCTATCCGGAGGTGTTAAACTTCTTCAGGGGAGCCACGGAAACAATGCCAACGACAACCATCGAGCACGTCAAAGGAAGCGAGCTACCGGCCGGCTTGTTGGAAAAGTTCGGTTTCTATCCAGATCAGACTTTTACCATTACCTTGGAAGATGAAGACGAAAATATGCCCCCGGAGGAGGCTTTCCGGCCGGAGTTTGTTGAAGAGGTAGAGCGCCGGTCTAAGGCTTATTGGTCAGGTCAATCCAAAGGGACTATCTGCCGCACCAAAGAAGAAGTGGATGCTTTTTTTCAAGGCATTTTAGATGAAGAAGATAAGTAACTACCAGGCCCGTTTTGAAGACGAATGCGCTGACGACATAAGAAAAGCCAGAAAGAAAAGAGAGTTAATTGTAAGACTAAACAAAAAAATAGGTGAAATTTTAGAAAATCCTCATCATTATAAAACACTCCGAAACGTGCTCAAGAATCGATGCCGAGTTCGTATCGGCAGCTTTGTCTTGATTTTTGAAATAGACGAGGACAACAGGCTAGTTGTCTTTAACTCATTTAAACACCACAACGAAGCCTACGAATAAGGAGTACCCGTCCAAATGACTCTCACTAAAGCCGACATCGTTCAAACTCTTCACGAGAAATTTGACATCCCCCAGAAAGAAGCCGTCTCGGCGGTCGAGTCGCTCATTGAGATCATGAAAGCCACATTGGAGCAAGGCGAAGACCTGCTCATCTCCGGCTTCGGTAAATTCTCGGTCAAGAAAAAGCGGGAGCGCAAAGGCAGAAATCCGGCCACCGGCGAGGAAATCACCCTCAGCAAGCGGAAGGTGGTCACTTTTAGCTACTCGTCGAACCTGCGGGAAAAGCTCAACCCCGCCCCGCCGGAACCGGCCCCGAAGGTCGAAGCACCGGCGCCGAAGACCAAGACTAAGACCAAGACCACGGGGAAGACCGCACCGGCCGCAGCCGCAGCCCCGCAATCCAAAGCCAAGACCAGATCCAAAAGCGCCAAGAGCTGAAAATCTCAAGGCGGTAACCCCGGCTAGTCGATTCGGATAATTTTAACGTGCTTTCCCACCCAATCGGGCGGCAAGTAAACACGTCCACTATTGCCGCTTAGTTTAACCTCTTTTTCCAGCATTTCTTCGCCATAGACGATGAATTGGACCTGGGAGCCATACGGCCTGATGGTCTCTTCGGCGACGGAGGTGCTGTTATCTATTTTAGGCATACCTTGTCTAACCTTCCCGGCTTAGGAATTAAGATATTGTTAAATTAACCGGTTGCCCTGGCGTTCTTAACGCTTTGACTGTAATGGGAGTAGTTTTCGTAGCTATATTATGTTTATATTATAGCTACGAGTGACTATAAAAAGGCTCGGCTTAATTGTCAAGGAAAAAACTATAGCTCATATTCTTATTTTCTATTATACTTATATCTTCGCCTAGTAGGCCGGGGAAGCCGGGGGAAGTCCGACTATCAGGCGAGGTAGGCGGCGGACGTCAGCCGGAGCCAGCGGCAACGCCCTGGGTAGGGGCAAGATGATGGAAATTCAATTAACCACAAGACATGGAGAAAAATTATGGCGAAAAGAATTATCTTCGGGCTGGCCGGGCTGGCTATGCTTTGTCTC
>JADFXS010000445.1:0-433 GCA_015233515.1 Deltaproteobacteria bacterium
AAGGGATATTGGGGATGGTGATGGACATGGACATAAGGTCCTCCTTAAGGGTTTATGGGCCTTGTTGCATAAAGGTGATGAATTACGGAGAAAGCGCGACTCACCCAAATTAACCGCCTGACCGAAAACAAGACTTGGAAATCCTTAGGCGGAGAGTTTACGGCTATGGGTGGCCCAGGTCCGTTTAAGCGCTGTTGAACATGCCGGCCGGCGCCGGCCAGTCCAATAAACCTCCGGGCTATTTGACCTGCACCTGCCACCGCTCATTATAGCGGACCAAGTGAACCGGGATTTCCATGGTCCGGCTATATAGTTCGTCGGTCAAAACTTCATCTAAAGGACCGGACGCCAGAATTCGTCCATGGCCAATAAGAAGACCGTGGGTGAATCCGGGAACAATTTCCGAAACTCGAGGAGTGACCATGATCATGGT
>JADFXS010000445.1:500-3009 GCA_015233515.1 Deltaproteobacteria bacterium
TTTCCCGAGCGGCCAAGTCCAGACCGGTGCAGGGTTCATCCAAAATTAGCAGGCTGGGGTTCGGCAAACAGGCTCGAGCCAGGACGACGCGTTGCTTTTCCCCCGCGGATAGAGTTCCGAATTTTTGGTTTTCCAAATCGGCCATGTCCAAGTCGGATATCAGGGTTCGAGCCCGGGTGACTAAATCATCCGTGGGCGACTGGTACAGGCCGAACGTGGCGTACCCTCCGGACAGGACTACTTCCAAAACCGAGTCCCGGAGGGGAATTTGTTCGGTCAAGGCGGCCGATACCCAACCGATTTCCCGCCTCAACCGGCGCAGGTCGACCTCGCCGTATTGGCGGCCCAGGACGCGGACCTGTCCTTGGCTAGGCCAGAGGTACCCGGCGATTATTCGCAGAAGCAGGGTTTTGCCTGCCCCGTTGCGTCCTAAAACCATCCAATGTTGTCCCCGGAAAACCTCCCAATTCAGGTCATGAAGAAGCGATTTTTCACGGTCCAAAAAAACACGGGAAAGCTCAACTATTGATTCAGCCATTTTTTTCAACTCGTTAACAAGGATTAGCGGTGTTTCCGCGGTCCGGACCGATCGGAAAACAGTCGTTCCATGGACCATAAGGTAAAGGTTAAGCTCGACTATCGAGACGATACGTCTAGCACTATATCATCTTTATTCCTGAGGTGGTAGCTAGGTATGGTCGCGAAAAATAGATTGGGAAGCTGACGATTTTGTCTAATCCGCGCAAGCTGTTCAGACAATTTTGTCTGTTTTTATTATATCGACTATATTTTAAATATCATAACTCACAGGAATTGCACAATTAAAATATATTTTAATCATAGGCACGATGATTGCTCCTTCACAACCTAAAATAATTACGCAGTTTCCTAATACTGATTATCGGAAGGAGCAAGATTATGAATTCAGGTGATACGGCATTCTTACTTATTTCCGCTGCGTTGGTCATGCTTATGACTCCGGGTCTGGCTTTGTTTTATGGCGGCATGGCGCGAAGCAAGAACGTCCTGGGGACGATCATGCACAGCTTCATCTCTTTGGGGGTGGTCAGTGTAATCTGGGCTTTGTATGGGTACAGCCTGTCCTTTGGCGACGACCTGGGAGGAGTGATCGGTAATTTTTCTTTTTTAGGCTTAAACGGTGTGGGTTTGGAGCCTCACCTCAAACTCGCTCCCACGGTGCCGCACCTGGCTTTCATGATCTATCAATGCATGTTTGCAGTGATCACTCCGGCCTTGATCACCGGAGCTTTTGCCGAACGGATGAAATTCTCGACATTTCTGGTCTTTACTGTTTTATGGATGACTTTGGTGTATGTGCCTATGTGCCATTGGGTCTGGGGCGGCGGCTGGCTGGGATCCATGGGGGCCTTGGACTTTGCCGGTGGAGCGGTAGTCCATATGTCCAGCGGGGCTTCGGCCTTGGCCGCCGCGTTGCTTTTGGGCAAACGCCGGGGGTATGGTTCGGAACATTTTATTCCTCATAACCTGCCGATGACTATTTTAGGCGCCGGCCTGTTGTGGTTCGGATGGTTCGGGTTCAATGCCGGCAGCGCCTTGACGGCCGGTGGTCAGGCGGCCGGCGCTTTCACCGCGACTCATCTGGCGGCGGCCGCGGCTTCGATTTCGTGGATGATTGTGGAATGGAAACATCGGGGTTTGCCGACCACTCTGGGCGCGGCTTCCGGGGCGGTGGCCGGCCTGGTCGCCATTACGCCCGCGGCCGGGTTTGTCGGTCCGATGTCCGGCGTATTGATCGGTCTCGGGGCTGGAGTAATCTGCTATCTAGGTATATTAATAAAGAACAAATTCAAATATGATGACGCCTTGGATGTCGTCGGCGTGCACGGAGTCGGCGGAGCCTTTGGGGCTCTGGCCACCGGCCTCCTGGCCCAGAAGGCCTATGGCGGGACCGACGGCCTGTTTTTTGGCCATCCCGCTCAACTTGCAATTCAGGCTGTCAGCGTGATCGCCACTATAGTCTTCTGTTTTGTCATGACGTTTATTATTATGAAAGTCCTGGATGCTACTCTCGGCCTGCGAGTCGACGAAGAGGACGAAGTTCGCGGCCTTGACCTGAGCATCCATAGCGAAACCGGTTATAGCCTGTAGGACGCGGGCCGGTAAGGAGTCAATCCATGAAAAAAATCGAAGCCATCGTCAAACCGTTTAAAATGGAAGATGTGAAAGATGCTTTGGCGGAAATGGGTGTGGAAGGGATGACCGTAACCGAAGTCAAGGGCTTCGGCCGACAGAAAGGTCACAAGGAAATCTATCGCGGCGCCGAATATGTGGTGGATTTTCTGCCCAAGATAAAAATCGAGATAGTGGCCGATGACACCAAAGTCGACCAAATTGTAGCTATTATTCAAAAAGCGGCTCACACCGGGAAGATCGGCGACGGAAAAATATTCGTCATTCCCGTGGAAGAAGCGGTTCGTATCCGAACTGGGGAGCGCGGCCCGGACGCCATCTAAGTCTGAAATAAATC
>JADFXS010000446.1:0-484 GCA_015233515.1 Deltaproteobacteria bacterium
AGCCCAGGTGGCCGGTTACTCCTTTGGCCAACTTCTGGATAAATTGATTGAACTGGCCCTGGAAAAATAAAGATGCCATCCGAAGTCTGAAGGTCGGGCTAGCAAACGGTTTTGAGCTTGCAGGCGAGCTTTTCCCCCTAGTTTGCCGCGGGGAACTTCAATTTAGTAGACGATTATTCCCGGAGAAAAGGTGGTCCGCTGGAAACCGAAATATTAAAGATACCTCTCGGCCAGTGACGAGAAATGTTTGACTTGTCGGAAAAATTCGTTTTTGTCGCCTGACTCTGATTTGCGGATAAGCAGGTTGTATCTGAAGTAATTATTTCATCTGGTTATACACGTAAGGGCCACCACGGATATTAAAGTGATGGCCCTTTATGCTTGTTGATTTTAATGATGGCGGTTAGATTCTGACTTCAACCCATCCGGAGCTCGGGTCGGTCCCCGGCGCGTCTAAAGATGCCGAAAAATAATATCGATGACT
>JADFXS010000446.1:527-1056 GCA_015233515.1 Deltaproteobacteria bacterium
TTGTCCGGCCGGCAGGGTTTAGGTGGCTTCCCAATTGTACGTTTGCTTGGCCGATAAAGTCAGGGGGGCGGTAATATTGATTTCCTGTTGAAAAGTTTCAACTTCCGCGGAAACATCTTCAAAAGCCGAGACAATAGCGTCATTTTCTTCCTTGGCGACTTTTACATTGGGAACAGTCACATGCTCCGTGGCTCGAACATTCAAATAGACCTTCTGGATTTTCAGATCGGTATCGGAAATCACCGCCTGAATTTTGATGTTCATCGGTTGTCCAATGGTTGCAGTGTCTACCTCCAAGGTTACTTTGGCGCCGCCACCGGTAACGAATTTGGCCGCGGCCTTGATTTTGTCCAGGAAACCCATAGCTACCTCCCAATTTTAAATGATTATTCGGAAAATCTTAGTCCCATGATAATTCCCGTAGAATAAAAGCCACGCTCGAGCCCCGATTATCGCCTCAGTGAGCAAGGAAATCATGATCCTCATAATTTGTATATTATAGCATTTTCCCCTCATTCTTGACACTGGG
>JADFXS010000446.1:1104-3009 GCA_015233515.1 Deltaproteobacteria bacterium
ATGGGACAAGAAAACTAAAATGCCGGACGAGCAGGGCAGGCTTGTTAAACCTTCGTGAAGCCCCGGGTAGGGTCCGTGATAAAATGAAATGTTTTATATAATGATATCAAGGGCTAGTTAAATACGGACCAGAGAAGTGGGCAAAATTTTTTTTCGTGAAGAAATTCTGTGGCAAAGAGCCATCCACCTCGCTGCCCGAAAATGCATGGTCGTGGTCAGCTCAAACCCGTTTCCAAGCCTGATCGTTTTAATCTTCGCGGCTAGAAATTCTTCTTTGTCCACAAATTATTACATCGTTTGTATTGAGCCGGACTTAACTTTAAGATAGAGTCGCCACCAGTTTATGGAAAGAAGAACGGATATGCGATATTGGATCTTGATTATCTCGTTAATAAGTTTGCAAATTCCGGCTCAAGTCGGAGCCGGGGAATTTTTGACCATCTATCAACCCCCTTCCTTGGATACATCGCTGAAGAATGGCTTGACCGGAACCAGATCACCTATTGAGTTGGCCGATTCTTTTTTGGGGATTCCTTACCGGGAAGATGGAACTTTGGATCATCGTAACCGCTTTACCTTGTTCGAAAAGCCGGACAAAATTTTTACCGCGCCCGGCCTCAATTGCAGTGGGATGGTTTTATCGATGAGCCGCTATCTGCTGCGGGTAAATTTTACGATAGACCAAGCACAAAGGGATCGCCTTGGCGATAGTGGTCCGAACTCGCCCAAGGGGCGTAGCTGGGATTTCGGGTGGGACCTGATCCTTAACCTAACGGAAGGAGCACCGCGAAAAATAATATTTCCCCAAGGCCCTATCGATTTGCCGCCCCAGGCCGATGCCGAAAACCTGCGTGGTTTTGATCTGTTAGATGAAAAAGCCTGGAGGGCGGTTTTGAAACAGATACGTCCGGGATATCTGTATTTAGCCAGTTTCAGCCGAGGTTTAAGCGGGCAGAAGGGGAGACTGCTTCATTATCATGTCGCGGTGATTTTGGCCGACGGTAACGGTCATGTATATATGTATCAAAGCACACACAACAGCGGCTCTTCCCGAATGAGCTTGAACTCAACGCCTGGATTGCAGCGTTTTATCCAAGCCTTCGGTCCATTAGGTGTACTTGATAAAAAAATATTGATTGTGGAGACGCCTTTGACCAGACCAACTGAAATTATCCCGATTCATGTCCTGACCGGTTGTCATGAGGCGACTATTGTCCACCCCGGATACATGCCATGATGCCATTTGCAATTTACCCGTTGAAAAGAAAAATAATCCTTATTGTGGTCGTCAACTTCCTGGGTATGATCCTTTTGGCCGCGTCTGTTTTGGCGGATTCCGAAATCAAATTTATAGCCCCAACCAAGGTATCCATAGGGCAACCATTTTTGATCCGAATCACTTCCCGACAGCCGATGGATGCCGTGACCATTAAATGGTCGGGACAAAAAGTTGCATTGCCCGTGAATAAAACACCGGAGGGTTATGTGGCATCGGCTCTCCTGGGTTCGGATGTCAAAACCGCCCAGGCCGGCGCTCAGGCTTTAGAGGCCTCAATTCTGGCTAATGGAAGGGAAACCGCCCTACAAAAGTCAGTGGCCCTTTTAGTTAAAAATTATCCCCAAGAACATCTTAAAGTTGAACCTCGCCTGGTGACGCCTCCTCCGGAAGCATTGGAACGCATCAAAGTCGAGGCGGCGGTTATTAACAAAGCCCTAACCACGGTCAGTCCTAAATCTTTCTGGAACCTCCCTTTTAGCAGACCGGTCAAAGGTAAGGCCCTCAGCGTTTACGGGATGCGGCGTATATATAATAACAAACCGGGGGGAGCGCATCGCGGTGTCGACTTTGCCGCTGGAGCCGGCGAACCGATCAAAGCCGCGCAAGCCGGCCGAATAATTCTAGTG
>JADFXS010000447.1:0-1464 GCA_015233515.1 Deltaproteobacteria bacterium
AATCACAATGAGATTTCTCCCTTCGGTCGAAATGACAGACTGGGGTGTTCTCGAATGAGCTGAAATTTTGACCGTATCATTCCGAACAAACTTTCGAGCATGGCTATATATCTATAAAATCTGACGGCTTGGAATCAGGGACGCGGCGAAAGTCAGAGCCTCTTCTGATGTGGATACCTGGCCCAGGGCTTGAGCTTCCGCCACGGCGGCCAGAAGTTGACCGATCAGAGGTGATGGTTTCAGATTAAACGCGTTCAATAAATCTCCGCCCGATATCAGCTTCGGTGCGTGGTTGATGGCGGCCTGTTGCCGGTTGAGTTCGCCCAGTAAATCGTTCAACAAAAAAAGTTTAAAAGCGTCCAGACCGCCCCTCTTTTTTTGCCAGGGGCCGTCAGTCGCCGCGGCGTCAGTCAAGGCATGCAAGATCAGTCCCCAGAGATGCGGTTCCACCGCCCGGCCGATTCGGTAAACAGCTTTGGGGGTTAATTGGCCGGACTGATGGGCTTACAACAAGTGAAAAGGCCGCAAGTGGTGTCGGATCAGGTGTTGGATGGTTTCCGCCTCGGTCACGGATGTTTTTATTCGCCGGCAGATACCGGCCGCTAAATCCGCACCCAAAATTTCATGACCGTGGAACTGAATATGATCGCCGTCTACGATCCTGGTTCCGGGTTTGCCGAAGTCATGCAGTAAAATAGTAAATTTCAGCAAGGCCGGACAATGGGCCGTTGCGAGATAGTCCGATATTTCCCTACCGTAGCTCGGTAAGGCTTGTTCCGGATCGGAAAGAAATTCTTCAAGAAAACAGCAAGCGGTTCGCGTGTGATTCCAGACATCCAGGTGATGGTAGCCGCTTTGACCACATCCGATCAGAGGTTTGATCTCGGGAAGGATTTCAGTTAAAAACCCGTAAGTGAACATGGCTTCCAGCATGACGCGGCTGCGAGGTGTGTCCAGGAGTTGCCACAGTTCTTCGTGAATCCGTTCTCCAGCGATCTGATTGATCAACCGCGCGTGGGTAGTAACTAAAGCCAGGCTTTTTTCATCCAGTTTGAAATCAAGGACGGCGCCGAATCTAAACAGGCGGAGGAGCCGTAACGGATCAGCCAGGATTACGGCTTCGGATATGAATTTGACTACTCTTCGAGCTATATCGGCCTGGCCGTCGGTGGGATCGATAATGGTCCAGGGTGGGGCAGGGGAGCTAAGGTTCACAGCCAAGGCATTAACAGTCAAGTCTCTGCGAAGCAAATCTTTTTCAATGGGCTCGGCCAAGGGGCATAAATCCACGATTTGCCCGTGGTGAACCAAACGATAGATGCTCTGGAGTCCATGCCCCAAGAGAATCGGTCTGATATCAAGCTGTTGGGCCACCGCCTTGGCTAAATTTTCCAGAGGCTCGGCCAGGGCGAGATCATAGTCGTGAACAGGTCTGTTCAGGAGCAGATAGCGGAACGCGCCACC
>JADFXS010000447.1:1525-3004 GCA_015233515.1 Deltaproteobacteria bacterium
GAAGTTGGTCATGAGTCAAGCGGCCATGGCCACAGCGTGGACAAGGCGGAAAGGGATGGCCAGAGGTGTTCTTCATAGTGCGGTTCCAGGGTGATGCGAGGCCGGCGACCGGTTTTGGCCAACCAGCCGAACAAAGCGGGAAAATCGATGACGCCGCGCCCGATAGCCACATGATCATCCTTTAGACCGTGGTTATCGTGAAGATGAAGTGTCGTCAGATATGGAGCGGTTTGTTCCAACCATTCCAGATCAGGCGCCCGGCCAAAGGCATGGGCATGCCCGATGTCAAAACAAAACCCTAAACCTTCCGAAGTCAGGGCCGATAGCAGGGGGATCAGCTCGGAAGGGTTCTTCTCATAAACATTTTCCATGACTATGTTCAGGTTCAAATCCTTGGCCCGATCCATTATCGGTCGCCAAGTCTGTATGCTGACGTCCAACCAACGCTGAGGTGAACCGCCGTATCGGGTCCAGTCGTAGTTGGCGTGGAACACCAAATATTCCGGTTTAAAAATCGACGCCAGTTCAATGGCTTGCCGTAATCGACTTCTGGTGACTTCCAAAATAAGCGGGTCCATCGCGCCCGGCGCCAAGTCCATGAATGGACCATGCACAGTGGGCCTCAGGCCGGCGTTTTTGATGCGTGCGGCCATGTCCGACAGGACCGACCGGGGGATTTGTTCCATGGCTTTGACATCCAGGCCGACTTCGGGATGAATCGACCAGGACAATATCCGATCCAGCATTCCATCCAAAAGCATGGTGGCCGGAGCGTTTACTTTTACTTGATCGAGAATGGCGGATTCGCGATCGGTTAAGTCGGGTTTGGACCTCATGGTTGGTTTGACTTTCCTGGCATGTATAGTTGGATAGGTTGTCGGCAGCCATTGACAGCCACCGGGGTGATGACCTATCCTGAGCTATATATATCTTATGAAGATAATAAAGGCAACGCAGTGAAAAAAACTTGGCTGGCTCCATTATGTTCGGCATTTGTCCTGCCGGGTCTCGGGCAGATTATCAATCGACAGATAATAAAAGGAGTGGCGATGATTGCCGCGGCCACGATTATATTCATGGTGCTTCTGGTTAAGATCTTCTTGGATTTTTCCGCGGTCATTGGACAAGTTATCGGCCCGGGAGATACTGGATGAGATGCTCAAAAACCTCAAGTTCGAGGTATCCCTGGCATCCTCCGGAGAGGCCGGCCTGACCTTGATCAAGCAAGCCGCGGAAAATCATCCCTTCGAAGTGGTCATAATGGATTGGAAGATGCCGGGGCTGGATGGAATCCAGACTACTCGGCGGATCAAGGAGATGGTCGATCTACCGGTTCAAACCAAAATCATCCTGGTGACCTCTCATGCCCGCGATGAAGCGATTAAGGAAGTAAAAGCCGCGGGACTGGAAGAGTTGCTCGTCAAACCAATTTCCCACTCCAGCCTTCTGGATGCTATGGCCAATTCTTTCGGCCATGCT
>JADFXS010000448.1:0-496 GCA_015233515.1 Deltaproteobacteria bacterium
CGGCGCGGTGCCGCCCGGGGAGACCCGAGCGTTGATGGAGGCGTCCAAAGTGATTTTCTCCCGGACTTCAGGTCCGACGCCAGGACATAATTCCTTTAACTTTTCCAGGGACAAGTCCGTAAGCCGCAAGCCACGCTCGAGGCAATAACGAACCGTTCGTCCGACCAAGGCATGGGCTTGACGAAAAGGGATACCCTGCTGGACCAGGTGGTCGGCCAAGTCCGTGGCCGTGACAAAAGGATCATCGGCGGCCAGGCGCATGCGGGCCGGATTGAATTCGAGACGGCTCATCAAGCGGGCCATGATGGCCAGGGAGCCGGTGACCGTATCCACGGTGTCAAAGAGCGGTTCCTTGTCTTCCTGCAGGTCGCGGTTGTAGGACATGGGCAGGCCCTTGACCACGGTCAACAAGGCCATCAAATGACCGATGACCCGGCCGGACTTGCCGCGGACCAGTTCCGCGGGGTCGGGATTTTTCTTTTGAGGCATGATAGAT
>JADFXS010000448.1:582-2992 GCA_015233515.1 Deltaproteobacteria bacterium
GTGACAGATGGACCATCAGAATCGCGCCGGCGGAGATAAATTCCAAAACATAATCCCGGTCCGCCACCGCGTCCAGACTGTTGGCCGAGACCTTGGAAAAACCCAGATCCCTGGCCACGGATTCCGGGTCGATGGGCAGGCCGGTTCCCGCCAAAGCCGCGCTGCCCAACGGCATGATGTCCATGCGTTTTTCCAGGTCTACCAAGCGGCTGTCGTCACGACCCAGCATTTCATGGTAAGCCAGCAGGTGGTGAGCCAGAAGCACGGGTTGAGCCCGCTGCAAATGAGTGTAACCGGGCATGACCAGGTCCAGATGTTTTTCCGCCTGGTCAACCAGGGACAGACGCAAGGACGTTATACCGACCCGAATCCGGGCGACAGCCTCCCGCACGTACAAACGGGTATCTAGAGCCACCTGGTCGTTACGGCTGCGGGCGGTGTGGAGTTTATCGCCGATCGGGCCAATGCGTCTGGTCAAAGCCCGTTCGATATTCATATGAACATCTTCAAGTTTGGGGTCCCAGGTAAACAGACCGGCATCTATATCCGCCTTGATGGCCGCCAGGCCTTCCACCATGGCCGTCGCTTCTTCCGGTGAGACCAGTCCCTGACGGCCGAGCATCCGGGCATGAGCCTGACTACCGGCGATATCGTGAGGATACAACCGATAATCAAACTGCACGGAAGCGGAAAAAGCTTCCAGCATTCTATCCGTGGCCTTATCGAATCGACCGCCCCATAGCTTTTCGGAAGCGGATGGGGGAGAAGGGGGCTGAGCCTCGATGGAAGGCTTCACCCCGCCGACCGGTTTGGCTTTGGTGGGAGCGGCTTTATCCGATTTGGTTTTTATTTCGGTCTTTTTTACCCGGGGCACGTGTCAACCTTTCAGCGCGCCGTGCAATTTGAGCCGTAGACCACTGAGACGAATGAAACCGGTGGCATCGGCTTGGTCGTAGACCTGATCTTGCTCGAAAGTGACTAATTCATGATTATATAGTGATTTTGGTGATTTCCGGCCGACAACCTGGCAGTTGCCTTTGTAAAGCTTCAGACGGACCGTGCCGGTGACATCAGTCTGGGTCGAATCGATAAAGGCCTGCAAGGATTTCATTTCCGGGGAATACCAATATCCATAATAGATCATTTCTGCGTAGCGCGATCCCAGGGAGTCTTTTAAGTGCATGACTTCTCGGTCCAGGGTGATGGATTCCATAGCTCGATGGGCGATGTGCAGTATGGTTCCGCCCGGCGTTTCATATACGCCTCTGGACTTCATGCCCACATAACGGTTTTCCACCATGTCCACCCGGCCGATGCCGTTGGCGCCGCCGATTTCATTCAGTTTGGTCAACAAGGCGGCCGGAGTGAGTTTCCGACCGTCCACGGCCGTCGGTAAACCGGCTTCAAAGTCGATTTCCACGTAGGTCGGTTGATCCGGAGCTTTTTCCGGGCTGACCGTCAAAACGAACATATCGTCCTTGGGTTCCAACCAGGGGTCTTCCAATATGCCGCCTTCAAAGCTCATATGTAAGAGATTTCGGTCGCAGCTGTAAGGCTTTTCCGCCGTGGCCGGGACGGGAATACCATGTTTCTCGGCGTAGCCGATCAGATCGGTTCGGGACTTGAAATCCCACAGCCGCCAAGGGGCGACCGTGATCAATTGGGGAGCCAAGGTCATGGAGGTGAGTTCGAAACGGACCTGGTCGTTGCCTTTGCCGGTGGCTCCGTGGGCCAGACCATCGGCCCCTTCGGCCAGGGCGATTTCCACTTGATGTTTGGCGATGATCGGTCGGGCCAATGAAGTGCCTAACAGATATGTTCCTTCATACACTGCATTGGCCTTGAGGGCCGGAAACACAAAATCCCGGACGAATTCTTCCCGGATGTCCCGGATAAAGATTTTACTGGCGCCGGTTTTAAGAGCTTTTTCCTCGAGGCCGTCCAATTCCTCGGCCTGCCCCAGGTCCGCCGCGAAGGCGATGACTTCGGCGCCGTATTCTTCCCGGAGCCATTTTAAAATAACGGATGTATCCAACCCGCCGGAATATGCCAAGACGACTTTTTTGGCTTTACGCAATTTAAGTTACCTCCACAATAGAAATCAGCCGGCATCGATAGGGAATTTGCAGGTGAAATGATTTCCTAACCGACGGCTGATTGATTTTTTTTCACCAATAAAAATTCCATTAAGGCTTTTTGAACATGCAGACGGTTTTCTGCTTGATCAAAAACCACTGATTGAGGGCCTTCTATGACTTCCTCGGTTATTTCTTCACCGACGTGAGCCGGCAGGCAGTGCAGGATCATGGCGTCCGGCGCGGCCTGAGCGAGCATCTCGGCGTTGACTTGATAGGAATGAAAAACCTTGGCCCGGGCCTGGGATTCTCTCTCTTGGCCCATGCTGGCCCAG
>JADFXS010000449.1 GCA_015233515.1 Deltaproteobacteria bacterium
AGATTGGCCAACGGATTTTGGCCGTCAGGGACGCGGGGGGCATCGATGGCGATGGAAGTAATCCCGGCTTAGAACTTGGTCGGGATTTCCACCCTGGCCTGGACAAGGTCCTTCTCGGCCTTGATACAGTCATGGTCGGCATGAATGGCCACGGGCACCGTGATGCCCAGTTCGTTACAAATGGAGTCCACCAACAAAGCCATGTTCCAATAGTTGACCGCGCAGTATGCCTTGGCGCCGCCTTCGGACTTGGCAATCTCGATGATCAGACAGGCATCAGCCTTCTGGGCCGCTCGGAGTGCTCCGCGGATCACAAACTGATTCCGGCCGTTGGAAGCGATGGTCATGGACTTGCCCTTGGCCAGAAGCGCCCGGTCGATGACCTTGCCGCTGACAATCAAAGCCCGGGAATGGGGGAACAGGCGGGCAATGTTGGGTGGCCGACCGATTTCCAACAGTTTTTCATAATCCGGAGAATGATGGAATTGAAAGGACATAAAACCTCCTTGCGGCCGCCTTCCGGCGACGCCCTGAACGGACGCCGCCGGGTCAGCCTGAGAATAGTGATACATCTATACTCTGAAACAACCTAGTATCGAAAAAGCGTCAGACCGATGGAACTTTCAGAAGGTCCAGGTCTATAAGTTTTTCGGCGATCTGCACGGCATTGAGAGCCGCGCCTTTGCGGATATTATCAGATACGACCCACATAGTCAGGCCATTTTCGCAGGAAATATCTTCCCGGATCCGCCCGACAAAAGTTTCGTCCCGGCCGGCCGCCTTGATCGGCATGGGATACTGGCCGAGACTTGGTTCGTCCACCACGGCCACGCCGGGAGCTTTTTCCAATAAAGCCCTGGCTTCCCCGGGGGTGATTTTCCGGCCGGTTTCAATCCAGATCGCTTCGGAATGGCCGTAAAAAACCGGAACGCGGACCGTAGTCGCCGAAACCATGATTCGATCGTCTTCCATTATTTTACGGGTTTCGTTGACCATCTTCATTTCTTCCTTGGTGTACCCGTTGTCCTGGAAGACGTCGATATGAGGCAGACAATTGAAGGCGATCTGATGCGGATAGACCTTGGCTTCGGGCGATTCCATGCACATCAGGGCCTTCACCTGCTTGGACAGTTCCTCGATGGCTTTCTGTCCCGTGCCGCTGACCGCCTGGTACGTGGCGACAATGATCCTGGTGATACCCACGGCGTCATAAATCGGCTTGAGCGCCACCACCATCTGAATCGTGGAACAGTTGGGATTGGCGATGATGCCCTGGTGTTTTTTAAGGGCATTGGGGTTGACTTCCGGGACGACCAGGGGGATGCCCGGTTCCATCCGCCAGGCCGAAGAGTTATCCACCACCACGCAGCCCGACTTGGCGGCGATGGGGGCGAACTGCCGGCTTACTCCGGCCCCGGCGGAAAACAGCGCCAGTTGCACGCCCTTGAAGGACTCTTCGGTCAGGACATCCACGGGGATATATTTGCCTTTGTATTCGATATATTGGCCGATGGACCGTTCCGAGGCCAGCAGTTTCAAGCTGGCCACCGGGAAGTCCCTTTGTTCAAGCGTACTGACCATTTCCCGGCCCACGGCGCCCGTGGCCCCGGCGACAGCGACATGAAAAGCTTCACTCATTTTGATTTATCTCCTATGGCAAGTTCAGCGGCCAATGGATATCGATCAGCATATTCCAGGCTCTCGGCATACGGTCGACCGCTGAATCTGAATCTCGATATTTTAAGCATCTCCTTTAGCCAGAGTATATTTAACCACCAAGTCTCCCACGTCCGAGGTGGAATAGCCCATCTTACCGGCGGCCAGGGATTTTATATCCCTGGCCACGACTCTCTTAATGGCCTCCTCGATAGCCTGGCTGGCCGCCACTTCACCCAGTTCGTGCAGCATCATCTGACCGGCGGCGATGGCCGCCAGGGGATTGATGGTATTTTGCCCGGTATATTTGGGCGCCGAACCGCCGATGGGCTCGAACATGGATGTCCGGCCGGGATGAATGTTACCCCCGGCGGCCAGTCCTAATCCGCCCTGAATCATGGCTCCGATATCGGAGATGATATCCCCGAACATGTTGTCGGTGACGATCACATCGAACCATTCCGGATTCTTGATCATCCACATGCAAGTGGCGTCCACGTGAGCGTAATCGGTTTTGACATCCGGATATTCCAGCGCGACTTCCTTAAAAACCCGTTCCCACAGATCAAAGGCATACGTCAAAACGTTGGTCTTGCCGCACAGCGTCAGTTTTTTTTCCCGACCATGATGCCGGGCATATTCAAAAGAATAGCGCAGACAGCGTTCCACGCCGTGGCGGGTGTTGATGGATTCCTGAATCGCCACTTCATGGGGTGTGCCTTTGCGCAGGAATCCGCCCGCGCCGGTATATAATCCTTCGGTGTTTTCGCGCACTACCACAAAGTTGATCTGCTCCGGCCCCTTATCCGCCAGAGGCGTAGGCACGCCGGGATACAAAATGACCGGCCGCAGATTGATATACAGGTCCATTTCGAAGCGCATCTTTAACAGGATGCCCTTCTCCAGTATACCGGGGGTCACTCCCGGATGACCGATAGCTCCTAAATAGATGGCGGCTGTCTGACGCAGTTCCTTCAGAACGGTGTCGGTCAGGAGTTCGCCGGTGGCCATATATCGTTCGCCGCCTAAATCGTAATTGATCAGATTCAAATTAAACCCGAAGCGGTCGGCGGCCGCCTTGACGACCTTGATTCCTTCTCTGATTACTTCCGGACCGGTTCCGTCACCGGGCACAACCGCTATGTCATATGCTTTGCTCATGGTAACTTATTGTATCCTTTCTTTTCCTTCAAGGGAACCCTCTGATCCTAAATCCACCATCAAATCGCGGATAGGGCGCGTAAATCCTTAGCGAAACGCGAAGTTGGACCGGTTTTGGCCCGCAGGCGTATTCATCATACGTCGAGGAGCCAAAATCGGGAAACGAG
>JADFXS010000450.1 GCA_015233515.1 Deltaproteobacteria bacterium
TAAACATAAAATCCTTAGTTTGGTTGCAGGTCTAAAATTCATCATGCATCTTTTTAGTTGATTTTGATAACTATTGGAATTTACTTAAGGTCAATATGGGAGGCTTTGCATGCTTTCAATAATAACAAATAGTTATCATCGCGGCCCGGCACATTCGTCGCAGCGACCACTTGGCGGATGTGCATACGCATTAACATAATTAATAAAGCTGGTTAACTATTATGATTTCAAATCATCCCCTCGTCGGGACCAATGTTATAGTCTCGGGATAAAATTGTCGGGCAAAAAAATTTAAAAACCCACCTCAACGATCTTTTTTTAACTTATTACTAAACAAACCCGGCAATATTAAATATAATAGCGGTTCCTCGGATACCTGTTCAGTTCAACCGGATCTGCCCGAGGTAATACGCTCTAATTTTTCGTGGCAGCTTCGGGCTACCGTAAGTCGGATAAGCAACAAGGGATTTTGACCATGAAGAGCTTGGATAACCATGAGTCGCCCATTTGGTTTTTAACTGAAATCCTTAATCGGAGAGTAGTCGATTCCGAGGGACTAGTTCTGGGCCGAGTCTTGGATTTAACCGCTAACGCCCATGAGGCAGACCCGTTAGTGACTGGAATGCTTCTCTCCAATAAAATAAAAGAACGCTCATTTCTGCCTTGGGTTTGCGTGGAAAAAATCAGCCGCGAAGCCGTGGTGGTAAAAAGCGGGACCCAAGCCCAATTGACTAAGGAAACACCCGGGCCAGATCAGATTTTTCTTAATAAAAATTTGTTGGACAAGCAGATTGTGGACACTTCCGGCGCCAAGGTTATTCGAGTCAACGATTTACAGCTTAGGCCGCGCAATGGCGATCTGCTTTTGTACAAGGTCGATGTAGGATTTCGCGGCTTGATGCGTCGGGTGGGCTTGTTGGCTCCCATGGAAAAAATGTTGAAGTGGATTTTTGATTATTCCTTAACTGATAACCTGATTGCCTGGCGGTTGGTTCAGACCGTAGGATCGGCGGACATTTTAAGATTAAAGCTTTCCCAGAGCAAGCTCTCCAGGCTGCACCCGGCTGATCTGGCGGAAATTATAGAAGATCTGGGCCTGCCGGAACGGGATCGCTTTTTCAAGGCCTTGGATATTGATGTCGCCGCGGATGTTTTGGAGGAATCAGACCCCAAAATTCAGGTTTCCCTTATTCAAAACCTTTCCCTGGAACAAGCCTCGGATGTTCTGGAACAGATGTCGCCTTCGAAAGCCACCGACCTCCTGCAAGAATTGGAAGAACCCCAAGCCCAGACTCTTTTGCAGGAAATGGAACCGGAAATAGCAGAAGATATTAGAGGTTTGTTAGTTCACGATGAAGAAACCGCCGGTGGTTTGATGACCACCAGCTTTTTTTCTCAACCACCGGAAACCACGGCTTCCAGAGCTTTGGAATTGTTGCGACAACAAGCCGAAGACCTCGATGTCGTTTATTATGTCTATGTTGAGGATGCCAATGGTCTGCTTTTAGGCGTGGCCAGTCTGCGCGACCTCTTAACGGCCTCCCCGGAGACCACTCTTGAATCCATCATGATGACCAGAGTGGTTTCCACAACCTTAGAAGCAGATAAAGATCAGATAACAGAGCTTTTTGTTAAATACGGATTGCGAGCCGTCCCGGTCGTGGATGAACAAGGCCGGATACATGGGGCGATCAGATTCAAATCACTTTTGGAAATGGTCGCCCCGCATTTAGAACATTAAATATATGTCATCTTATGACCATCACCGCAGGGAGTCATTTTTAATACTATGACGGCTTATTCACTCGCCTCATCAGCATCGCGGATCGGATTCTGGAAGCGCTTGGCCCTTATCCTGGCTGTGGTCGGACCGGGAATTATCACTTCCAATGTCGATAACGACGCCGGTGGCATAACTACCTATTCCCTGGCCGGCGCCGATTTCGGTCTAAAGCTTTTATGGTATATGATTCCGATTACCGGCGTGCTTATCCTCGTGCAAGACATGACCGCCCGAATGGGGGCCTTTTCGGGCAAGGGACTCGCCGCTCTAATTCGGGAGCGTTTCGGCGCCGGGGTAACTTTTTACCTGATGATCGGCGTGGTTTTGACCAATTTAGCCAACACCGTGGCCGAATTCGCCGGCGTGGCCGCGGCGCTGGAAATTTTTCACGTCCCCCGCTATGTTTCCGCCCCAATTGCCGCTTTGACTGTCTGGATTATGGTGGTCAAAGGATCTTATAAATCGGTGGAAAAGATTTTTCTTACCGCCTGCGTTTTTTATATCGCCTATATTATCTCCGGATTTTTAGCCAAGCCGGATTGGACCCAGGTCGCCCAAGCCTTTTTAAAACCGGAATTAGACTTGTCTTTTCCCGTGGTCACCATGGTGGTCGGCTTGGTCGGAACCACCATCGCCCCTTGGATGCAGTTCTATCTTCAAGCGTCTTTAGTGGATAAAGGCTTGACCGCCAAGGATTACAGCATCATTCGTTGGGATGTGGTCGTGGGGTCGATCACCGTTTCGGTTATTGCCTTTTTCATTATTCTGGTCTGCGCCGTTACTTTGAATAAACAAGGTATCCGCGTGGAAAGCGCCCAAGAAGCCGCTATCGCCTTGGCTCCCCTGGCCGGTAAATATGCCTCCTTGCTTTTCGCTTTCGGTCTGTTAAATGCCTCCCTCTTTGCCGCTTCGATTTTGCCCTTATCCACGGCGTACAGTGTCTGTGAAGCTTTTGGTTGGGAATCATCCGTGAATTGCAGGTTCCATGAAGCTCCGCAGTTTTATACGCTTTATTCCCTGTTTATCATTATCGGTGCCGGCATTGCCATGATTCCGGGCGCGCCTCTCATCCAAATAATGTTTCTTTCCCAAGTTCTCAATGGACTCGTTTTACCGGTTATCCTATTTTTCATGATATTTCTGATCAACGATGAGACGGCCATGGGAGGGAAAATCATTGGACCGGTCGGTAATG
>JADFXS010000451.1 GCA_015233515.1 Deltaproteobacteria bacterium
CCGGTAAAAGCTCTTGAGCGACGGATAAATATCTAAGAGCTGAAGCGTAGGCCGCTCCATTTTTGGCCCGTCGCCCCGCTTCCTGGTTGAGTTTGGCCAGTTCTAGCCGTTCCGCCTTGTCTGTTATCAGCCGGAGGGCCGCGTCAAGCTGATTGACAATTTCAAAGAGATCTTCGTCCGCCGCATTGGGGTCGCTGTTTTTGAGAAGCAACCGGCCGATGCTCAGATGCATGCGTTCATTGTCGTCCATCAGAGAATAGGCGGCTTGCTGAATACGTGCATGGGAAAATTTGTAGCGACGCAGATCATAGGGAATCAACAGACCTTCGCTCACGGCTTCGATTAGATCCGATCTGGAGTGTTCCTCGGTTGTTTCATTGATTAGCCCCAGGGTGTCGAGGGAAAAGGTGTTGCCGATGCACGCGGCCATGGTTAGCAGCTTTTGCGTCTGCGGGGCGAGAGAGATGATTTTGGCTGCCATTAACTGGACCACATCGTCTGGAATATTCCGTTGCTCGATGTCTTCGATGCGCCAGCTCCAGGCGCGTTTAGAGGCGGAAAAGGAAAGCAAGCCGTCGGAGTAGATGGCTTTGAGGAACTGGGTGGCAAAGAAAGGGTTGCCTAAGGTTTTGGTATGGATTAGATGGGCCAGCCGGGTTACGGTGCCAGGGTCCACGTGGAGCGCGTCGGCCGCCAGGGCAGCCACGTCATCTTCTGTCAGATTTCCCACGTGGATCGTTTCGGCCAGGACATCTTGTTTGGCTAGATCGGCCAGCAGTAACATCAACGGATGAGAGGAGGGCGTTTCGCTATCTCTATAAGCTCCGATCAAAAATAAATGCAAAACTCGATTATCGGTCAACAGCAACGACAGCAGGCTGAGGGAACCCAAATCAGCCCATTGCAGATCGTCGATGAAAAGAACCAGCGGGTGTTCGGCCGTGGCAATGGATCGGAAGAAGTTGCGACAGACGTAGTTAAAGCGGTTTTGGGCGGCCACACCGGACAGTTCTGGGACCTCGGATTGGGGGCCGATCAATAGCTCCAGCGACGGGGCCAGATCAACCATGATTTGCCCAGAATGCCCCAGAGCCTCTCGCAGCGTTGTCGTAATATCGGCCAGCCGATCAGCGCTTTCGGTCAACCAGCCGTCCACCAGCCGGGCCAAAGCCTGTTTCAGAGCGAAATAAGGAATGCTCCTCTTATATTGATCGAATTTCCCGTCAATGAAACTCCCTTTGCTCGCGGTAACCGGCTTATAGAGTTCCTTGACCAGGGAGTTCTTGCCTGTGCCAGGATGCCCGGAAACCAGCATGAAACATTTTTCCTGCCGTTCTATCAGGCGTTCTCTAAAAGCATCAAGCATCCTGGAGGCTGCGCGGCTGCGTCCGTAGAGTCTTTGGGGGAGATAGAAGGTGTCGAGTTGGTCATCTCGTCCAAGTTCAAAAGACTCGATCTGTCGGCCGGCGTTAAGCATTTTCAGACAAACTTCCAGGTCCCGGCGCAGTCCGGCCGCGCTCTGGTACCGATGCTCAGCGGTTTTGGCCATCAATTTGGCTACGATGTCCGACAATACAGGCGGCAGGTTGGGATTAACCTCGTTGGCAGGAGGCGCGGTGCCGGCTATGTGGGCATGGACCATCTCCACCGAATTGGACTTCTTGAAGGGTAGACTTCCGGTCAACAATTCGTACATGCTGACACCCAATGAGTACAGATCCGAGCGGTAATCTACCTGACGGTTCATCCGACCGGTCTGTTCCGGAGATATGTAGGCCAGGGTGCCACGGAGGGCATTGGGCAGTCGATGACCGGGATTGGTGGGGGACAGCCTGACCGCCAGGCCGAAATCGATGAGTTTGCACACTCCTGTTTGCCAATTATAAATAATATTGGACGGATTCACGTCCTGATGCAAGATATGCCTATCATGCAGTAGAGTCAAAGCCTCGGCGACCATGATGAAGATACTGAGAATCTCCTCTAACGAGAACGGATGGACACCGAGCAGCTTCTTCAGAGATTCCGCGTTGAAATCTTCTAGAACCAGGAACAAGGTGTTCTGATGATTCTTAATATCGATGTCTTTTATTATCGGGTCCAGGTTAAGGGAACGGAGAAGTTCGAACTCGTGACGGTAGCGAGCCAACTCCTTGGTGCTGGGGCGCACGCCCTTGAGCATTTTAATAACCACGGGCTGGTTGCTGATGTTTTGCTTGGCGCGGAATACTATGGAAGTGGACCTTTCGTAGATCATCTCAGAGACATTATAGTCATAGAGCTCGAGCATTCAATTATCCTCATACATGGTTGTGAAATTTAATCTATCACCCATAATGAACTCTTCTTTGTATTAACATTATGGGGATATTTTATATTTCTATGTGGAGTGGCACCATTTGTGAACGCCTTTGTCGAGGCGTTAAGCCAGGTTTTAGATGAGTATAAGCCCGGATATGACCTATCCAGAAGTCAAAAGGTTTGGATGTCTTTTTGCATTATGGCCATCATCCTTACCAACTCTGTTTGTTGGGCCCAGTTCGAACGTAGCAGTCCTGGTAATTACTCTGTTGCTGCCTTAAGCTGATTTCTTAGACATTAGAAAATCCCTTGGGATATTTTACTTAGTCAGGTGGCGAGCGGACATAGCCTGTGAACAACAATGGAACGGAAAACGCAACAGTTTTTTTGTCATTATGGCATGATAGCATGCCGCTTCATGAAATTATCCAATGTTCCCCAGGATACATCCAGGATTTTAGCGATGTTCGCTTTCGTCACCTTCTTATCCAGCAAAACTCGTATCTCAGCAGTCTTCCCATCCAACCGTGACTTCCCGGGACCGTTGGGTCTACCCAATTTCTTTCCTGAAGCCTTGATTCTGGACAAAGGCATCTTCGTTCGTTGGGAAATGAGGTCTCGTTCCAGCTCGGCCAACAAGGAAAAGATGGTCACGATGACTTTGGAGGCGATATCT
>JADFXS010000452.1 GCA_015233515.1 Deltaproteobacteria bacterium
GGAGATAATTCTTCGACCATCCATGCCATTTACGGCAATCATGCGTTGTCGAATAGCTTCAGCCGTGGTGACGATGGCATCCGGCCAGTGGTACACAAAATTGAAGGGATGCGTGGGCAAGGGCACGGACAGGTGCCGGGTCCGCACCAAAACAGGGACTCCGGCCAGTTTGGCCGCGGCGGACGCCACCCAACTGTCCACGGAACTATGGGTATTGACCACTTGATATTTTTCACGTTTAAAAAGACGGACTAAGCGATATATCGCCTGGAGATCGAAACTGTGACTTAAAGGTTGAACGATTACCGGAAGTCCGTGTTCGGTGCGACGCAGAAAAATCTGACTATCCGGCACGGTAAGTATGGTCACCCGGTGTCCGCGTCGTTGCAACGCCAGGCCATCCAAGACGATGCGCATTTCCTGGCCGCCCCAGCCGTTTGACCATTCGGTATGAAGAATATTAAAGAGCACGGTTTTTCAAGACGTCGTCAATAGCCAAAAGGACGTCCCCTGGTTTGATTAAACTCATGCATTCAGCCTCCGGACATTTTTTCCAAAAGCACGGGCTACAAGCAATGTTTGTCTTTACAATTACGTGATGCGGTCCAAAAGGTCCGGTCCGCCAAGGGGCGGTGGGTCCGAACAAGGCTACGACCGGCGTTCCGACGGCCGCCGCCAAGTGCATGGGGCCGGTATCCGGACAAATTACTACCGCGGCCCGACGAAAAATTTCCGCCAGGACACGCAGGCCGGTTCGACCGGTCAGGTCTATGACCCCGTGGAGATCAGCCGCGATTTTTTGATTGAAAACAACTTCGTCGCCCGCTCCGGTCAGCACCACTTGAAGATTGGATTGAGCCGTAAGGAGTCGAGCCAGCTCTTGCCAGGACTCCAACGGCCACAATTTGGATGGCCATTTAGCCCCGGGATTGAGAATGACCATGAGCCTAGCACTGGGAGACAATAGTTGTCCAGCGACCTGAGCGGCGGACGAGTTAAGAGGAAGATGAAACTCGGGTTTTTCCCGGAAAGCGCCCAAGTAGCCGGCCACGTCCAGGTACCGCAATAAGGCGTGGCGGTCAATGTCATATGGGGGCATCCGGTCGTTGATGAATAAATAGCTTAATTCCCTAGTCCGGTTAAACCCCAGCCGTCGTCGGCCGCCGCTGAGATAAACGATTAGACCACTCTTGAATAATCCTTGGAGGTCGATCACCAGGTCGTAATGTTCCCGGCGTATCGCCTGCAAACTAGTTAAAAAATCTTTGACCGCCGATCGGATTCGTCCTTGTTTTATCGCTCGTACCCAGGATTTTCGTCGCCAAATTATGACCCGATCCAGATCCGGATGGCCGCAAAGCAGATCGGACGCGGCTTCTTCCACCACCCAGGAAATACTGGCCTGGGGATAGGCGTGACGCAAGGCGGCTAGAAAAGGTAAAGAAAGAACTACGTCGCCTATGGCGCTAAGTTTAACAATCAGTATTTTCATTACCGATTTATTGCGCCAATATCCAATCCACGGCTTGATTCAGGTTTTCGGCCACCAAGTCGGGCTGAATATCTTTACGGGGTATGACATATTCCAATTCTCCCCGGCCGTATCCGGTCATGACTAACACCGCTTTGGCGCCCACGGTCCGGGCTGCTTTCAGATCCGAGTGCCGGTCGCCCACGGCCACGGAACGGGATAAGTCCAAGCCGAGTTCTTCGGCGGCCTTGAGGAATAACCCGGGTTTAGGTTTACGGCAATTGCACTCCCGGCGATACGCCGGGTTTTCGGCCCGGGGATGGTGGGGACAATAATAAATCGCCTCAAGAAAGGCGTTGTCAGCGGCCAGAAGATCGATCATCTTTTGGTTGACTATTTGAAGGAGACTTTCGGGAAAATAACCACGAGCCACACCTGACTGGTTAGAGACCACCACGACCGGCCGGCCGGCCCGATTCAACCTGGCGATGGCCGAACCTGCTTCGGGTAGTAAAATAAAACGGTCCACATGGTTGATATAACCCATCTGCTCATTGATGGTCCCATCTCGATCCAGGAAAACAGCCGGGCGAAGCCTAGTCACGCTCTGAATTACTCCTTAAAACTATTCATAAGTTCCAACCCGGCGGTAGCCACTTCGGCCGGTGTTACGGCTTCCATGCAGCTATGGGTGGGTTGGGTGCAGATCGGTTTCAAACATGGAGCGCAAGTCACCGGATGGCGTATCATTTTTACCATTTGGCCCACCGGAGCCGTGGTCTTGGGATTGGTGGACCCAAATACCGCCACCAAGGGCGTTCCGACCGCGGCCGCAACATGCATCAAACCGGAATCATTGGTCAAGAACAAATGGCATCTTTTGATCAAGGCCGCGGCTTCGGCGAGGCCTGTCCGGCCGGATAAATCGACCGCGGCTGAACCCAAATTCTCGCTAACTCGCGCGGCAACTTCAGTTTCGGATTGACTGCCAAATATCAAGGCTCGTCCGGGCCTGACCGACAATATCATCCGCGCCGCCGCGGCAAACCGGTCCGCCGGCCACTGTTTGGCTGAGCCATAGGCCGCGCCGGGCGCCAAACCTAGAAGAAAAGGCTTTTCCGGGCTGAATTCCGCAAGCCAGGCTTCAGCTCGGGCTGACATTTCCGGAGCCAGATGAAAAACAGGCGGCGACCAAGGAGCTTGCAAACCGGCTTTGCTCAGGATCCTCAGGTAATATTCTGTTTCATGAACCTGTTTATCCTCGGCGTTCAGTTTCACCGCCCGGTTGAGCAGGAATCTTCGAGCGTCGGTATTATACCCCAAACGCAGGGGAATGCCAGATAGCCAAGCAATTAAAGCGGCTTCGAATGCATTTTGAAAAAGAACCGCCAAGTCACATTCCTGGCTTTTCAGTTCCATGGATAACCGTAAGAGTCCGGACCAACCTTTATGTCGCTGTTTACGGTCCAAGATCAAAACCTGGTCCACCGCCGGATG
>JADFXS010000453.1:0-1168 GCA_015233515.1 Deltaproteobacteria bacterium
TGAATTCGCTGTCGATTTTGCGGAATTTTGCGGCCGGATCGGCCTGAAGCGGACCTTATGCACGGCCGGTTATGTCCTCAAAAAACCCTTGCAAAAAATGCTGGCGCATTTCGAAGCGGTCACGGTCACCTATAAAGGAGCCACGGACGATTTTTACCGCCATGTGGTGGACGGCTCGTTATCAACGCTTCACGAGACGCTGCTGACCATAAAAAGTGAAGGGAAATGGTTGGAGGTCGCCACCCTGATCGTTCCCACCCTCAATGACTCCCCGGAGGACATACGGAGCATCGCCAAGTGGATCAAAGGTAATTTGGGCGAGGACACCCCCTGGCACCTGGAACGGTTCAACCCTCAGTTCAAACTGACACAACTTCCGCCCACTTCCCAAAACACCATGGAAACCGCACGGAAAATCGGTCTTGACGCCGGTCTCAAGTTTGTCTACCTGTCTAATATTAGTCCCCACGAAGGCAATCATACCTATTGCCCATCTTGTCAACGCCCGATCATCAGGCGGCTTGGCTTCAAGATCACGGAAAATCTTTTGAACAATGGCCGGTGTTCTTATTGCCAAGCTAAAATCCCAGGTCGATGGACTTAGCGCTTCGTGAACCTGATTTGGAGACTTTAGTTCCCCAATCAAGACAGGGTGAGATTGAAGTCATATTCCTGACCGGGTTGTATTTTCAGTTGGGTCAAATCATCCTATTCCGGGAAATCATGGTGTTGAGCCATGGAACCGAGCAGCTTTGGGGAGCGATTCTGGCTTTTTGGATGCTGGGAGCCGCTCTGGGGGTTCGGTGGAATCATCGATCTCCATTCGATTTGGCGCCTGACGCCCCCTATCTGACTCTTTGGCCTCTATTCGTGGCCGGGCCGACTTTGGCCGGCCTGGTGGTCGGACTTCGACTATCGGCCTGGTACGGTTCGTTCCAAGCCGGGCAGATGATTTCTTTAGGCCGTGGGCTGATAACAGCGGCCCTCGGAACCATGCCCCTGGCCTGGTTGTCCGGCCGTCAATTCGGCCTTTTGATCAGATGGGCCGGTCCCCGCTCCCTGGGCCGGCTCTACCGGGCCGAAGCCTGGGGGGCTATGTTCGGGGGCTTGCTGACCGGACTGGTCCTGGAATGCTTTGGACAAGTTCTTCCCCTGGCCTTGGGCGGCG
>JADFXS010000453.1:1183-2957 GCA_015233515.1 Deltaproteobacteria bacterium
TTTCGCTCCTTTTTTTTTCGTCCGCGAGAAAGGTTTCAACCCGGGTTTGCTTGCTGGTGATTTTTAGCGTTTACTTGATGATTCTCGGCGCGGCTTGGACGCACTTGGACACTTGGTCGGAAGAATTCAAATGGCTTAAGTCATGGCCTGGTTACCAGCCAAGCCAGATAAAAGAAACCAAGTATGGCCGTTTAATCCGGCTGGATAGCCCCAACCAGATTTTAGTCTTTCAAAATGGTTTTCTTTTAGGCGGTTTTGACCGCGTGGCGAAGGATGATCAGGAAGTGAGGGCCATGGCGGCCGTCATTTGTTCTCAACATCCATCCCCCCTAAGGGTCTTACTGGTGGGCGGAACCCTGGGGAGACTGCCGGCGGCCTTTTTGGAGCATGGTTTGACCCGCCTGGAAATAATGGAACTGGACCCAGGCCTATTGGATTTGGGGCGTCAAACAGGACTTCCGGCCGACCCTCGTCTGGTTTTGCGGGCGGGGGACGCCCGGGCCTTGATCAAGGAATCCCCGGCGCAAACTTGGGATTTGGGGGTTTTTATCATACCGGAACCCAGCAACCTGGCCATCAACCGCTACCTGACCCTGGAATTTTTCCAGGAGGTCAAGCGAGCTTTGACCCCGGACGGGGTTCTGGTTTTGCTTTTGCCTTCCACGGGGGCCGGTCCGGAATATCTAGGGCCGGAACTGGCCCGACGGACCGCCTCCATCCGGGCCGCCTTGATGAGTGTCTTTAAAGAAAGCCGAGCCGCCCCTTTAGCCGGACATTTTTTAACCGCCAGCGACACTTCCGGTCAAATCAGCCTTGACCCGGATATCCTGGCTGAAAGACTTAGCCGGCGATCAAAGGCTGGTCCCTTTGATCTGGTCCAGGTCGATAATCAGGTGGTTCGGCAACCCTGGCCTCCAGAACATTATCATCTTTATTTCGAAGGATTATTCGGCGGAGCTCTGGCCAAGGCCGATTCCTGGCTGGAATCCGGGGTTCATCAACCAATGGTTGAAACTTTTAATAAGGTCCTGACTCAGACCGACGCCCGCTTAAACCGCGACGATCAGCCGGTGGCGGTCGTTTACGGCCTGACCATCTTCGGCCGGCTAAGTCAGGATGATCCCCTCAGCCCTTGGCTGTCTTTGCCGTTTTCGCAATTAGCCTTAGATCATTCCGACGCGCTGGTCATGAACTTTGTTTTAGGGATTGGCTTACTTTTGATCGGTCAGCTTTGGAAACACGGCCGGTCTCAAGAGGCAATCAAACAGGAGGCCCAGACTGAGATCGAATTGAAGCTCCCCGCGGCGAGCGGCGAGGAATCTTCGACGTTTCAGGAACGAACGCATTTAAGCTATTGTTCGCTAACTCCGCGGCAAGCTATGGGGAATGCGCTCACCTGTAAGTTCAACCTGACTCTCGGGGCTTTTGCTTCCGGACTGACGGCCATGACCATATTAATCGCCGCCTTGTTCATTTATCAAAACTTGCGAGGTTACGTTTACGTCCACATTGGATTTCTGATCGCCTTGTTCATGGCCGGTTTAGCCTTGGGTTCATTTGGGGCCGACCGCCGGATTTCCGACCCGCGCAGAAAATTGATGGTCGTCTTTGGTCTAATGGCCGGACTGGCATGGCTTTGGCCGGAATTTCAATCGCTTTTCCGCCAAACCGGCTTGGCCAGATTTCTGCCTATTGTTGTGATTTTCTTCACCGGCTTGGCCAATGGCGCCGTTTATCCCTGGTTGAACACCCTGGCCGGAGAAAACGAATTTGT
>JADFXS010000454.1:0-479 GCA_015233515.1 Deltaproteobacteria bacterium
GCGTGCGGGACCTTCCCGCCGGGAAACAAGCGTTGCAGCCAGGAGTTACGTGCCTTGATGCCCGCAAGTGGTGAATTAGGGATTTTCAGCGGGTTGGACATGACGTCCGATACGTTCTATAATCCGGTTAATTCGAGCAAGAGAAGTTGATTTTGATCGATCCCAGGAAAAAACGAGGACAACGGGAGCCAACCACGGGTGAATATACAAAAATTTTTATCTTATTCGAATATCGGGAAATGGTTTTTAAGGGTGCTGGTAATCTCGGCTATTGCCATGGCCGGCCTATATTTCCGACCCAAGGTTTATTTTCTTTTGTCTCATGAAAGCACCGACGACGCTTACATTACCGGAACCATTGTTCCCGTTAGCGCGGAGATCAAGGGAAAGGCCGTCCTGGTCCAGGTAAGGGACAATCAGTATTTAAAGACCGGGGACTTGATCTTGAAGATCGACGACTAGGAATATGCGACTATCGC
>JADFXS010000454.1:510-1013 GCA_015233515.1 Deltaproteobacteria bacterium
GAATCATGAGATTGAAACCGGTATACAGGCGATGCGGGAAGATTTTAATCAAGCCAAGGCCGCTTATGAGGAGGCCAGGATACAGCGGGATTTAACCCATTTGGAAGAAACCAGGTTTTCTTCCTTGATCGGCCAAAGGTCCATTTCTCAAGGCGATTATGACAACGTCCACTTCAAATGGCTGATAGCGGTCGCTCATACCGAGGCGGCCCGGGCGGCGATTTCCAAATCCGAAGCAGCTCTCCGGAACAGTGAAGCTAAATTGAAAACTCAAAAAATCAAAATAGAGGAGGCTAAATCCGCCCTGGCCCTGGCTGACCTTAACCTCAAGCGAACGGAGATCAGAGCCCCGGTCTCCGGGTGGGTGGCGAACAAGGACGTTGATCCGGGCCGGTATGTTCAACCCGGTCAGGCCCTGTTGACTATAACCAAGGACGAAGAATTCTGGGTAATGGCCAATTTCAAGGAAACTCAAATCGGGAAAATGAAGGTCGGACAATCCG
>JADFXS010000454.1:1023-2950 GCA_015233515.1 Deltaproteobacteria bacterium
AGGTGGATACCTATCCGGATATTTTGCTCGACGCCAGGATCGAGAGCTTTCAGCCGGGCACCGGGGCTGTTTTCATGCTCCTTCCCCCCGAGAACGCCACCGGTAATTTTGTCAAGGTCGTCCAGCGAGTCCCGGTCAAAATCGCCTTTAACGCGTTTCATGACCCGGCGCGTCCCTTATATCCCGGGCTGTCGGTTGTCGCCCATGTCGATATATCTTCGGATTCCCGACATAATTCCCGATAGTACTTATGAGCTTGGACCATCGTCGTAAATGGTTTATTACCTTCACGGTAATGTCCGGCACCATTATGGGGGCCATCGATTCCAGCATCGTCAATGTCGCTCTGCCGCATATGCGGGGCACTCTGGGCGCTTCCCTGGAAGAAATAACCTGGGTGGCCACGGGTTATATCCTCTCCAGTGTAATCGTGATGCCGATCATCGGTCTGCTGGTTGCCCGTTTCGGCCGCAAGAATCTATATTATTTCTGTATACTTCTCTTTACCGTCAGTTCGTTGATGTGCGGCTTGGCCTGGGATCTTACTTCCATGGTTGTATTCCGGATCATCCAAGGCTTCGGCGGTGGAGCGCTGATACCCGTGGCCCAGGCGATCCTGCGGGAAACCTGGCCGCCCGATCAACAAGGCATGGCCATGGGCATTTATGGGTTGGGCGTGGTCATGGGACCGGCTTTCGGTCCGACCCTGGGCGGCTGGTTGACGGATCATTATTCCTGGCCGTGGATATTTTACATAAATGTCCCCGTGGGTATCGTCACTTTGATGTTGGTTCCCCGTTATATCGAAGATCCTCCGTATCTGATCCGGGAAAAAGGCAGGATCGATGTCCCGGGCCTGGTGTTTTTGGTTCTCTTTCTGGGGGCTCTACAGATCATGCTGGAAAAAGGCGAGCACAAAAACTGGTTTGAATCGTCTTATATTACCAGCCTGGCCCTAATTGCCGCGTGTGGTTTTCTGCTCTTTCTCTGGCGGGAGCTGACGACCGCCAAGCCCGCGGTTGACCTGGGCGTTCTCAAGAACATACCTTTTGCCTCCGGAACCTTTTTAAACGGCATTCTAGGGCTAGGTTTATTTGGCGGCTTGTTCCTTTTACCCCTGTTTTTGCAGCAGCTTCTCAATTTCCCGGCCCTTGACGCAGCCTTGCCCTTAATGCCCAGAAGTCTGGCCATGGGCGTGACCCTGCTGGTCGCCGGCCGGCTCTATAACCGGCTAGGGCCGCGACTGATCGTCGGGACACGGCTCTTGATCCCTTCACTTTCCTTCCGGCTTCTCTCCGAGCTGAACTTGTATGTCGGTATGTGGGACATATTCATGCCCCAATTTTTACAAGGTATCGGGTTCGGATTGGTCTTCGTGGCTTTGACCACCGCATCCCTTTCAACACTGGAAAAAACCAAAATACAAGCTGCCACAGGGGTTTACAATGTAGTTCGACAGGTGTTCGGCAGCGTGGCCATTGCCATGGCCGCCAACCTGCTCAGTCGAGGGACAACCGCCCATAAAGTGATACTGACCGAGCATATCACCAGATTCAATTACATGACCGGTAAATGGGTGAATGCCCTGTCGGGGTTGGCCTTCAGCAAAGGGAGCGATTCCTCCGTCGCCTTTGTCAAGGCGTTGAAAATCGTGGATGCCGAAGCTCTCCGGCAAGCGGCCATGATTGCCTTTAACCGCGAATTTATTATTGTCCATTATCTTTTTATTTTTATGATCCCCCTGGTTTTCTTTTTAAGAGGGACGGGATCGCCCGCACCGATGCGCGTGGAGGTGGAGTGAACGTGGACTTATCATCTATTGACGAACCTTGCATGGGAATCCGGCTTGGATAAAGATTCGGTTATGGCCGAGGCATCGAGGATAATAATATGAGTGATCCGAACAATTTGTTTAACGGCTTCTCGC
>JADFXS010000455.1 GCA_015233515.1 Deltaproteobacteria bacterium
TGGTGTACAGGTCCACCATATTTTCTTGTGAAAGACTCATCTTTTCTTTACCTCCTGGTGGGGTTAACAGTTGACGTTTGGATTTTCAACGCCTTTCAACCACAATTATTCGGTATTACTTTTGTTAACGGATCCTATGGGTTCACCCAAACGGTTATGGAAGCGTTGGCGACCATAATTTGATCACATTCCGGGCCGAACATCGGAACACACAAGCCTCTGGTTTGCATCCCGCCCAACACGGCCTGGGCGGTTTTGCGGCCGATAGGAACCACCGCCTTGACTTTTTCCAGGTCCACCTGTTCGGGTTTTGGACAGGCCACTAGAATTTCAATATCTATTTCCTTGAAATTCTTGAGATTTAGTATCTCGGCCAGCCCACAGAGACAACTTTTGGAGATGGCGTCTTTAACCGCGCGGCAAGCCGCCTCGGTCACATTTTCTCCGTGAAGATCGGCTCCAGTTCCCAGTTCGACGATAAATCTTTTTTTGTCCATCGTTTAGTTATTCGTTCCTCCTTTCTTTAATAAATTGTTTTTCTTTGTCCATTGAAGGGATTTAAGGTCAGGGGCGTTCGCTCCCCGTAATCCCTTGTTATCGTGAATCTATATACGCAACTTCCTAAACCGCCGTTCGTCCGAGTTGAAGGTTCCTCGCCGCAAGCGGCAAGGAATCTTCGACATGTGGGGAAGGAACGCGTTTTAATTGTCTGCTCGCTAACCCCGCGGCAAGCTACGGGGAATGCGCTCGTTTGCATGTTCAAAGTCGGTCAACCGAGGGTGAAGTCGGTCAGAAGTTTGATCAAATCGGGCCTGAGGTTGGTATTCGAATGACCGACAAAACTCCAGGATGAAACGCTCCTTGACCTCCGCCATATTTACACTTACGCCTAGAAGTTCCTCCAGGGAGGTCATTTTTTCGCTGGGATTTCCGCAAGGCGTGATCAGTTGGAAACCGCCCAGACAGTCACCCACGTTCAAGGCCAGGCCGTGATAGGTAACCCACCGTCTCACCGCCAAACCAACACTGCTGATCTTCTTAGACTCAACCCATAAGCCCGGTCGGCCTTCCTTGAATTCCGGCTCGAGTCCATAGGAGCGTATGGTGTTGGCCGCCGCTTCCAGAAGAGTCCTCAAAAAAAGATGAAGATCTTTTTGACGGAGCTTGATTATGGGATAGGCGACCATCTGCCCCGGCCCGTGATAGGTGGCCTGTCCGCCTCGTTCCACACGCTGCAATTCAACCCCTTGGACGGTCAGTTCGTGTTCGGAACGTTTCAAATCATCCGGTCCACCGCTACGGCCGATGGTGATTACCGGCGGATGTTCCACCAAGACAAGCCGGTCCGGAGTGGAGTCGTTGACCCTTTGTTCCACAAGGGCCAACTGCCGTTCCCAAGCCTCAGAGAATCTTAGGCGGCCCCACTCCAATATTTCCAGCATATTAGCGGTCATTAAGCATCAGCGTTTCGGTAAATACAGGGCCCAGCTCGCGGCGTCACGGGCGGAGTCCACCACGGCTTCGGAGAAGGTGGGATGGACACGAATACCACGAGCCAGTTCCTTGACCGTGCATTCCAATTGCATGGCCAAAGCCGCTTCGCCTATTACTTCGGTGGCTTGGGCTCCAACAATATGCACACCTAATATCTCACCGGTATTGGCATCATTGACGATTTTGGCCGCGCCGGCCAGTTCGCCCCGACACATGGCCAATCCGTTGATGGCATAAGGAAAGCTGCCGGATTCCACTTCAAAGCCCTGCTTTTCGGCTTCTTCTTCCGATAGACCCACGGCCCCGACTTCGGGGACGGTCCAGATACCTCGAGGAACGAGGTTGAAGGGGAATTTTTTATTCTGTCCCATGACATTTTCCGCGGCGGCGATAGCCATGGCTGAAGCGGCGTGACTGAGCAACCAGCCACCGGTACAATCTCCGATAGCGTAAATTCCGGAAATGGAAGTCTCCAAGCGATCATTGACTTTTATACCGCTATCAGCATTTAGTTGAATACCGACTCGTTCGAGTCCCAGACCGGCGGTGTTGGGACGGCGTCCGCTTATCAGAACCCGATCCACGGTTACAGTTTTTTCTTCAGCCCCGGAGAGTACGGCCTCGTGGCCGCCGGATACTGGTTTTACCGCCACCAAATCGCGGCGGGTCAATAATTCCACCCCGAATTCCCTGAGGCTTTGAGCGATCCTCTGACTGGTGTCGCTATCTTCCTGAGGCAGAATTCTAGCGCTCGGGGTAATTAAGTGAATCTTGACACCAAAGATGCTTAAAATGGATGCGATTTCGACTTCAATGGGCCCCGCGCCCCAGATCAGGAGGGAAGAGGGCAGGGTGGTTGAATCAAGAAGCTGATTGGTCGTCATGCCGGCTTCTTCCAAGCCCGGGATGTCGGGAATGTCTAAACTGCTGCCGGTGGCCAAAATGATCTTTGACCCGGTCACGATCTGACCCTGGACTTCGACTTCAGTCGGATTTTTTAATAAGGCCCGACCGCGAATTACCTCCACCCCATTATTTTGGAGCAGTCCTCCCATGCCCATCCGGATATCCTTGGCCACTCCGGCCTTTCGGGCATTGAGCGCTTGAAGGTCCAGGCCCTTGAACTCGGCCTGGACGCCAAAATCTTCAGCGGATTTTATAGAGTGCATTAAAGCTGCTGCCCGTTGCCAGACCTTGGTCGGGATGCATCCGAAATTGACGCATGTTCCTCCCATTTCTCCGGCTTCAATTAAGGCCGCTTTGGCCCCTAATTGAGCAAGACGAATGGCCGCGGCATATCCACCGGGTCCCCCGCCGATTACCAACGCGTCGTACATATATTTACTCCATTCTAGCCTTCAGTTGGTTAGGACATGATGAGGAGCGGTTGCTCCATGAGTTTGGCTACCGTCTGTAGAAATTCGTTGGCCGGAGCTCCATCCACAACCTGATGGT
>JADFXS010000456.1 GCA_015233515.1 Deltaproteobacteria bacterium
TCCCCCGGAGCCGCCAATTCAGCTCCGTGCCGCAGGCATAATTCCATAATGCGGGCCGCGGTTTTTGTCCCGCCATGAGTATGGAATTCAATGATTTCCTCGCGGGTATACGATCCCGGCGGCCTCATCAGGCAACACAAAACTTCGTCTATGACCCGGCCGGAACCTGGATCTTTGATCCAGCCATAGGTCAAATGGTGGGATTTCAATGGAAATACGGCCTTGGCCGGATGGAAAAGGATTCCGGCAATCTGTTCCGACCCAGGGCCGGACATCCTGACGATGGCGATGGCGCTCGGCCCCAAGGCGGTGGAGATGGCTACAATAGTATCGACATGTTGCATGGGATAAACGTATACCTGAAAAAATTATTTTTGTCGGCCGGATTCCTTTGGCCGTTTTGTTGGTCGGCCGGCCATATTTTAACGTTATAGTCCAAAACATTATAACGGCATCTCGAATAAACGGGCAAGGGTGTAAGCTGCTTCAGTAATTTCTTTTTTTAGAACAGGGCCGACTCATTTGGAAGGGTCCGACCCGTGCCGAGAAACGGGTTATGGCGCCGAGAAACGTGCGCTTATTGACATTTCGAAGCGGAGCGAGAAATCTCCGTTGTTTTCAAGGAAGGTTTTTGGGCATTAGAGATTTCTCTTCGCGGCTTGCGCCGCTCATCGAAATGACACCATACGCTCCTGGGAGGCAAGCTAAAGTAATTTGGACCGACCATAAGGTGCTGTTTCTTAAAAGTAAAGGCGGCCTGAAAGCAGAAAAGCCCGGATGAAGCCGGAACCCTAAGCCACCCTTGCTTAATCAAATACCGAACTAGATCACTTTTAAATTCTAAATGAGCTTACCCTGCTTTTTAGAATCACTAACGATTTTTAGTGGTAAGATGGCCTTGCTGAACCAGACCGGGATTTACCAGCCCGCCTGAATCCACCATCAAATCGCGGATAGGGCGCGTAAATCCTAGGCGAAACGCGAAGTTGGACCGATTTTGGCCCGCAGGCGTATTCACCATACGTCGAGGAGCCAAAATTGGGAAACGAGCGTTGCAGCCAGGAGTTACGTGCCTCAATGCCCGCAAGTGGCGGATTCTGGCCCGACGCCTTTATTTCCACCTATGGAACGTAGGCGGTAAGATGGAAAAATTAAGATACGATCGAACCAGATTCGTCAGCCTGGCGGAAACGCTATTAGAGTCCGCGAGCAAGGGAGCTCCGCAAGCTTATTTTGTCAAGGACGTCCTTATCGCCTTGATGTCTCACTCTTACTGGTCCTGCGCCCTGCTGCTTTTGGAAAACGGAACTAGCTATTGGTGTTTCCGGGAAGGTTATAACCACCTCCTTTTTGATGAAGCTCCGGCGGAATATACAGCGGCCAAAGTTGCGAACCGGGCCAAACTCGCCCTGCCGCCGGTGGTTGCCGAATTATTGGCCGTGGTGCGGGGATCGGTTCCGGCGGCCATTAATGGCCGCGCCTGCTTCCGTCTGCCCTTGAAAGTCAATGAACAACCCATCGGCCTGCTGGTGCTTTCGGAAGGAAGCCGGACAAGATCGAGCCCCGAGGATCAGGATTATTGGGAAGATGTCCGGCGAGCGCTAGAGTTTGCCTTTCAGAGTTGGCAAAATAGATGGACCTTGCAAGAACGAGTCAAGGAAATGACTTGCTTGTATGGTTTAAGCCGGATATTCGAATCTTCCGGCAAAAATTTGTTCGATCAGCTCAAGGAGTTGGCGGCTCTTTTACCGCCGGCCATGTTGTACGCCGATATTGCTTCGGCCCAGATCGTTTTTGACGACTGGAAAATATCCACGCCGGGGTTTCGTCGCGGCCGGCCGGTGTTACAGGCGGATGTTCTGGTTCGAGGAGTAAGGCGGGGACGGATCAAGATCAAGTATGCCCGCGAAAAACCGGAATTAGATGAAGGTCCGTTTTTGAAAGAGGAACGTCAGCTCCTGGATTTGGTCGCCCGCGAGCTGTCCTGGGCCATAGAACGACAAATCCTCGAACAGGAGCGCTCCGAGATGTTGGAACAGTTTCGGCAGGCCGATCGTTCCTCACTGCTGGGCCAACTGGCCGGTTACGTGGCCCATGAAGTGAATGAACCCTTGACCACGATCCTCGGCTTTGCCCAGCTGGCCCTCAAAGCTAGTGGATTGCCGTCCGGGGCGACCGATGATCTTCATAAAATAGTCGCCGCGGCCATGCATGCCCGGGAGATCATCCGCAAACCGTTGTCGATCACCGGAAATACTCCGCTGCATGAAGGAGCTTTATCTTTAAACAAGGCGGTCCAGGATATCGCCAACCTGTTTAGACATCGTTGCGCCGGCAAGGACATCAAGTTGGAAGTGAATCTCACCCCGAACCTGCCGCCTATCGAGGCCGCTCCATCTCATTTGCGGCAAATTGTGTCCAATTTGGTGCTCAACGCCATCCAGGCTTCATCCCCTGGCAAGTCCATCACCCTGATAACCGGCCGGGAAGAAGGCTCAAACGTTTGCCTGATCGTAAAAGATACGGGCGCGGGCATGACCGAAGAAGTCTTGAAGCAGGTGTTCACTCCTTTCTTTACCACGAAACCGAAAGGACAGGGCACCGGTCTCGGCTTGCCGGTGGTTAAAGACCTGGTGACAGCCCAAGGCGGCGAGATAACGATTGAAAGCCTGCCGGGCCAAGGAACGACCATCCGGATTGGCTGGCCGACCACATCGGGCGCATCGGGGAGGGTCTAACCGTATGGCCGACCAGATCAACGTTTTAATAGTGGATGATACCCTGGCGACCCTCGAGATTTTACGGCGTAATCTCGAAAACCACGGGTACGGAGTCCAAACCGCCGGAAATGTCGGCAACGCTCTTCTTTTGCTGCGCGATCAACCGGTCGACCTGGTGCTGACCGATATTAAAATGCCCGGCCAAGACGGGTTCGAGCTGCTC
>JADFXS010000457.1 GCA_015233515.1 Deltaproteobacteria bacterium
CCTTATCATGGCATCCTGACTTCCTTCGAGCAAGGTCAAGCCTTCCAGGACTATACCTTTTACCGGGCCGTACTGGTTCCCAGGTTGTGGTGGCTTTCCCTGACCCGGCATAACCAGGTTTTCCTGGACCTCACCATCCCGGAGGCATTGACAGCTGTATTGAAAGACGGCGGACTGTCCCCCTCCGATTTTGAAATCCGTCTGCGAAACGATTATCAAAGCTGGGATTATTTCTGCCAATACGACGAAAGCCATTTGAACTTCATCTCCCGATGGATGGAAAGCTGGGGCCTTTATTATTATTTCGAACAGCATCCGACCGGTGAAAAATTGATTATCACCGATACGAGTCTAGCCCACACGGGCCTGCCAGGGGGAGAAACGGCGATCTATTCACCACCTTCCGGATTGGATTCCAGTCACCGGGAAGAGGTCATCCACTCCTTGGTCTGCCGTCAGTGCATGCTGCCCCAAAAACTCCTGTTGAAGGATTACAACTATCTTACGCCCTCGCTGGAAATGACCGCGGAAACTGAAGTTATCCCCAACGGGCGGGGGCAGGTTTATATTTATGGCGAGCACTTCCGGACGTTGGAACAGGGTCGATCCTTGGCCAAAATTCGAGCCGAAGAATTGATCTGCCGGGAAAAAATATTCCTGGGAGAAAGCAGCGCCCCCTTTTTGCGGCCGGGCTATACTTTTTCCTTGGAAAAACATTTTCGTCGGGACTTCAATCAAAAGTATCTGCTTACCGAAGTTGAGCACCGGGGCAGTCAGGCCGCCTATCTGACCGCCGGTCTGGGGCGCGCCTTGGGACCAAGGGAGAATGCACCGCTTTATCGCAACACCTTCACGGCCATCCCGGCCTCGGTTCAATTCCGGATGGAGTTCAAATCCGTCAAACCCAAGTTTCACGGCTTGTTGAGCGCCAAAATCGACGCGGCCGGGTCCGGCGAATATGCCGAACTGGATGAACATGGCCGGTATAAAGTGATCCTGCCTTTTGATCTGAGCGGACGATCCAACGGCCGGGCCTCGGCCCGTCTACGCCTTATCCAGCCTTACGCCGGATCGGATCACGGGATGCATTTCCCTTTACACAAAGGGACTGAAGTGCTGTTGTCTTTTATCGATGGAGACCCGGATCGCCCCATCATCATTGGCGCCGCGCCCAACCCGGATATGCCCAGCCAGGTGGTTGGCGCCAATCAAACCATGTCCGTGATCCGCACTGCCGGTCAAAACAAGATTTCCTTCGAGGATCAGGTCGGCAAGCAAAGGATTCTCCTGAATTCTCCCACCGACAGCACCTGGGTTCGCCTGGGCGCGGCTAATGACCCGCCCAAAGGGGTGAATTTCAAGACCGGTGGTGACAGTTTTTATGATACCGGGTACGTGGTCAGCACCGAAGGCGCCTTTAACCTTTACGTCGGCGGCCCCAAACTGGAGCTAATCGCCGGTGCGCTGGTTAATTCCATCAAACCGGCCGCCAATGTCCTGGACTTCACCGGGGGCGCCTCCGAAAATGTTATCCTGGGTTACAAATATGAGTTTCAAGCCCCCGAAAAAATCTCCTTTTCCCAGGAAAAAACCGAACTGGTAGGTCTTGAAAAAAAGGTCGAGGAAATCACCAACCAGTATAACGCCATGGCCCGGCAAATCAGGGAGACGGTTAACAAGGTTTCTGACAGGTCGACCGAAGTCGGAGAAAACGCCACCGAAATTACCCAGCAATTTACTACGGTTAATAACGATCTCACCGATCTGGTCGAGACAAAGTTCAACCTGGCCAACAACGATGTATCCGCCATCGATGGGCTCACTGATATTACCAATCAGAGCGTCACAAACGTAAAAAACTGCGTCTCGAACATCCAGATAGACATGGGTTACTATAACACCCGAATAGAAGATTCCGACAAAACCTTCGAAAAAGTCTCCAACGCCATTGAATCCACGGAAACAATGCTCAACATGGTGGCCCAGGAAATCGGCAAGACGGATGACATCGGCCTGAAACGAATCGGGGTCTTGGTCCATGACATCGGCGATGCCATTGAAGACAGCGGGATAGTCGGTTAGGTCAAGGTGAAGCCATGAAAGTCGTCAAAGACCAGGAACAAGGGGTGTTGCTCAACTATTTCGGGATGAAAAATAAATACTTTCTTTCCATATCCATCCTGACCTTTTTCAGTCTGGATCAACCGGATCAGCCGCTAAGGGAGCAGGAACTCTGGCCTTTGGTCAAAGATGAACTGGGGCCGGAGGCGGTCCTGGATCTGGGCATGCCCAAACCACGAGGTGAAGTCCTGCTCCAGGCCCGCTGTTACTCCGCCCCCGGACACCCCATCCAAGCCGGGGAAGTTTTATTTCGTCTTGGGAAAATCGTCAAGAGGCTGGCCGTGTTCGGGCCTCGTTACTGGAAAGAGATCGCCAGCCTGGTTACGTTCATCTCCGACCCAGAACCTTTTTCCGTCATGGACATTAGTTATAAGAATGCCTTCGGCGGGAAGGATTATTCCTCCAACCCCCTAGGCCGGGGTTTTTTTCCTGACGGGAATCCGGTAGGAGCCGGCCCGTGGCCCTTGCCCACCGTGGAATTCATAGACAACCTCATCGGAGCGCCGGAAGACGTTCCTGGCCCGGCCGGTTTCAGCCCTTATGACTTCACCTGGCCTCAGCGCACGAAATATCAGGGGACGTATACCCAGAATTGGTTACGCCAGGACTGGCCCAACTTCCCGGACGACTTCAGCTGGAGCTATTACAACGCCGCCCCGGAGGATCAGCGTCTGGCGGATGGTTTTTTCCAGGGTCACGAACCCATCTCTTTAATCAACATGCATCCCACGCGGTCCGTCATAGAATCCAGGCTGTCCGGATTGAAGCCGCGCTGCTTTCTCCATCGTTTGGCCGACCCGCGCCAACCCCAGGGCGATTTG
>JADFXS010000458.1 GCA_015233515.1 Deltaproteobacteria bacterium
TTATGAACCCCGTTCCGCTCATGACCCTGGTGGAAATCATCCGCGGCCTGGCCACCAGTCAGGAAACTTACCAGATCACCCGGGACCTGGCCTTGAAAATGGGCAAAACTCCGGTGGAAGCCAACGATTTTCCAGGGTTCATCGCCAATCGAATCCTTCTGCCCATGATCAACGAAGCGGTCTATTGTTTATATGAAGGTGTGGGCACACCGGAAGCCATTGACCAAGTCATGAAACTGGGCATGAACCACCCCATGGGACCCTTGGCCTTGGCTGATCTTATCGGCTTGGACACTTGTTTGGCCATCATGGATGTTCTGTTCAGAGGCCTGGGAGATTCCAAATACCGGCCCTGCCCCTTGCTCCGGAAATACGTGGACGCCGGCTGGATGGGGAGGAAATCCGGGCGAGGTTTTTACGAGTATAAATAATGATCGCGATAATAGACTATGATGCCGGTAACTTGACCAGCGTCCAGCGGGCGATCCGCAGCCTGGGATTTGACTCCGAAGTGACCAGGGACCACCACCGGATACTGGCCGCGGAGCGAGTTATTTTTCCAGGCGTGGGCGCGGCCGGTTCCGCTATGTCCAGTTTGAAAAAATTCGGTTTGGAGCGGGTATTGAAGGAAGTCCAATCCCGGGGCACGCCGTTGTTGGGTATCTGTTTGGGTGAGCAGGTTATCTTCGAATACAGTGAAGAAAACGAAGGGACAGACTGCTTGGGATTATTACCCGGTCGGGTGAAAAAATTTCCCGCGGATATCAATGAAGCCGGCCGCCCTCTCAAGGTGCCCCACATGGGTTGGAACCAGGTCAACGTGTTGAAAAAACATCCTTTTTTAAAAGGCTGGCAACCTGAACAGGAATTTTATTTCGTGCATTCCTATTACCCGGTCCCCGCGGATAACGATGTAGTGTTAGGCTCGACGGATTACGGCTTGAACTTTGCCTCCATCGTCGGCCGGGACAACCTGTTGGCCGTCCAATTTCACCCGGAAAAGAGCGGCCGGCCCGGACTAAACCTTTTACGAAATTTTTGCGAGTGGAACGGTCATGCTTAGTCGCCGGATAATTCCCTGCCTGGATGTGCGGGATGGAAAACTGACCAAGGGAATCAAGTTCAAGGATAATGTGGACATCGGCGATCCGGTGGAAATGGCCCGATTCTACTATGAAGAAGGAGCGGACGAGATTGTCTTCTATGATATCACCGCTTCCAGCGACCGGCGGGATATTATGATCGATGTGGTCCGCCGTACCGCTGAAAATATTTTTATACCTTTTTCAGTGGGCGGCGGCATTCGAACCTTGGAAGACATGCGTCGAGTGTTATTGGCCGGCGCCGAAAAAGTCAGTGTCAACTCCGCCGCTATCAAAAATCCAGACGTAATTCGTCAGGGCGCTTTGGCTTTTGGTTCACAGTGTGTTGTTTTAGGCATGGATGTCCTCAAGGTGCCGGTCAGCGATACCATACCATCGGGATACGAGATTGTTATCGATGGCGGTCGGAAACCCACGGGGCTGGACGCTTTGTGGTGGGCTCGCGAAGGAGAGCGCCTGGGCGCCGGCGAGCTCTGCATCAACTCCATTGACGCGGATGGGACCAAATCCGGATACGAAATGGTCCTGACTAAAATGATCACCGCTCAAGTATCCATTCCGGTTATTGCCTCGGGCGGAGCCGGTCGGCCCGAGCATTTGACCGAAGTGGTCACCTTGGGCGGGGCCGATGCCGCCCTGATCGCCTCCATTACTCATTATGGTGAATACACTATCCGCCAACTCAAGGAATTCATGCATAACCAGGGGGTTCAGGTCAGAATGACCTGGTAGGATGCCGTGATGTTGGTTTATTCCGCTAAACCGCGTTGATTCCGGTAAATTTCGGTCATGTAAATCGCCAGTCCCGACCAGATCAAACCGAACGTGACCAGATGCGTGGTGGTGAAAGGCTCATTATAGATAAAAATCGCTAACAGGAATTGCGTGGTGGGAGTTATATATTGGCAAAGACCCAAGGTGGAGTATTCCAATAACCTGGCGCCTTTGGCAAATAAAACCAAGGGCAGGGAAGTGACCGCTCCGGCGGAAATCATCAATAGGGTTGGTGACCAGCCGATGTGCCCCCAAGATAATTCCCCTATATATTCTAAATAGATCAAATACCCTAAGGCCGCGGGCATCAGCAGGCTGGTTTCCACGAAAAGCCCCGCCAGGGATTCGATGCAAACCGTTTTGCGGATGAAGCCGTAGGATCTGAATGTACAAGCCAGGGATAGGGAAATCCACGGGAATGTCCCCAAACGCGTCGTTAGAACTATTGTCCCGGCGGCGGCCAAAAGCACCGCTATCTTTTGAGCCGGCCGAAGCCGTTCTTTCAGAAAAATGGTTCCCAGGAGCACATTCACCAACGGGTTGATGAAATATCCCAAACTGGATTCCAGAACATGGCCGTTGTTCACGGCCCAGATAAAGATGAACCAATTAATGGCGATCAGAGTCGAACTCAAGACCAAGTTTTTCTGCACGCCGCGGTTGGCCAAAGGTTGAATAACCGTTGGCCATTGCCGGGCCAGGGTGATCGCCGCCGCGCATAGCGGAACCGACCAGATTACCCGGTGGCATAATATTTCCAAGGGGGAAACCTGGGCGATGGCTTTGAAATAAATCGGGATCAGGCCCCAAAAGCCAAACGCGCCCAGCGCGTAGAGTATCCCGATTTTTCGATTCTGGTTCATATATAAGTTCAATTAATCCTTTCCGAAAACACCGCCAAGAAGCGGCAGCATATGCCACACCGGAAGCGACATCAAGTCTATTTTCCACCCCAATTCACAACTTGCGGGCATCGAGGCACGTAACTCCTGGCTGCAACGCTCGTTTC
>JADFXS010000459.1 GCA_015233515.1 Deltaproteobacteria bacterium
CAAGGGTTGCAACGGTGGCTCCAAATGGGCACGTTTCTGCAACAGCAGGTATTGGGGACGAAGAATGTAACCGGCATCTACGCGCTCGAACCGATGAGTCATCTGCAGACCGCGAACAAGTATCCGGATATGGCCGGGCTTGTGGCTATTCAGCAGTTCGCCCTTCTCAATCAAATCAGTTTGGTCAGTACCAGTCCGGGTCAGTCCCCGTATACCGGTAACAGTTACCCGATCAATACATCCTATACGGCCGGGTCCTTACCCAATGGAGTCGCTGAGCCGTTGGTGCCATGCCCGGCTTGCCAGGGGCTGGAGTTCAGCGACGACAAAGGCAACAACATCGCCCTGGCAACCCGGATCGTTAAAGCAAACGTTCCGGGCTTTCATGTTTTCTCGGCGCCTTGGGAGACAACCAGCGCCCTGTTGGCAAATATCAATAAGGCTAATGGGTATAACCTGAATCTTCCGACGACCTATATGGGGCCCAACTATGTCTATGCGATCTCCATCTCGCCGTTCGGACTCGCCAACCTGGTTACCTACAACAGCAACCTGAACCCGCCTTCCACCTACCCGGTGCTGTCCTCGCCGCCGCTGGCCGGCACCCCGTGCACGGCGCAAACATCCTTCAGCATCACCGCGACCGGCGGTGTCAACGGCGTCGTAATTCCGTCGGGAAGCAACACCAACCAGACACTTTACATGATCCGGCACGCAGAGGCGCATCCGGTGAGTAGTTGGGACGACGGCAACTTTGTGGGGGCGGGGCAATGGCGCGCGCTGGGTCTTCCCAATGCACTGAGGGGCAAAATCAGTCCTAACCAGGTGTATTCGATCGACCCCGCACAGGTTTACCCGGGCGCTATAGCCACCCCGGGTAATTCCAATTGGTCGTATATCAGGCCCTCATTGACGGTCGCACCTTACGTAATCGCCAACAACTTGCCCTATTATCTGGTCGCGGACTTTGAGCTATTCGCATCGAACTCGCCCCAGCTCACCAGCGATTTTTTCTTCAAAGGCGGTAAATTTTCCAATCAAACCGTGTTACTGGCCTGGGAACACGCTCATTTTCCTCCGATAGTCACCGCGCTGCTCGCGAGCTATAAATACAGCGGCCCGGCGGTGCCCCAATGGCCGTCGGCCGACTACGACACCATCTGGACCGTGAGACTCGACGCCACGGGTAACTTGACGGTGAACAACGCGTTATGCGAAGGCATCGACTCCGCGTCTCTGCCGGCCACGCCTCCTCCATTCTGATCGTCTCTCAGGCGGAGGCGGCCAAGATTGATTGTGCCGCCTCCGCCAAATCAGCGCTTGCTCGGCCTCCGGCGGTTCAAATTTTCAAGACCAATTCTCGTTCACTTACCCCTATCCCGATTGCGGCAACCTGCATAACGGACTTTATCGCGCCGGCCGCCTCACGGCGGCGTTTGAGGCTAAAAAGTTGCCAGTGAATTGAGGTTACGACTAATAAAAGGTTCGGTCGTTCTGTATCGACCAATGTTAATGCCTTTTCAATAGTAATAGTGTTAACGCCCGGCGTTGCCTGCCTCGATGCCTGAAGGTGGTTAATTATGGATGACGGAACGCGTTGACAGCGCCCCACGAAAAACTTACCATCGCCTTGATGTGGATAATCATTTTTCTTCGGAGGGAGACGTCATGACACGAAGACGAATTTTGCTGCTGTTTCCATGCGTTGTATGTTGTTTGGTAATTTTCTCCGGATGCTTGACGACCGGCGGGTCCCTACAGCAAGCCGGAACGGCCCCTGTCTTCAACCGGATGGTCCGGGCTGAACTTATCTTCGGTCTCTCCAGTCCGGATGGTCCAATAACCGAGCAGAATTGGCAAAGTTTCCTGGACGAGATCATTACGCCGCGTTTTCGGGACGGCTTGACGGTCATTGACGTTTCCGGACAATGGCTGAACAAGAGCGGGAAGCTTGAACGGGAAAAGGACAAGATGGTCTTGATTCTCTTTGATCCCACCCCCACGAGCGACCAGGCCCTTGAAGAAATCCGAGCCAGCTATAAGCAGCGAATCGGTTCCGCTGATAAAGAGCGTGACTGACGTGAGCTTTTGACCCGGATATCTTCTCGTAGGAATTGAGCCCATTGGAGATAGTCTACCCTAATTCACCACTTACGCGCCTCAATGCCCGCAAGTGGCGGATTATGGGTGCATTATGGTCCTTGACAGTTGAAACAAATCATGATAATTTTACCGACTAGTGGACTTCTATTGACCTTGCCGGTGGCTTTTATGGCACGTTAAGGCCGCAGGCAATGTTTTTTTCCGTCTAAAAAAATCGAATCTGATTCTATGGGCCGTTTGCTCGTCGGCAATGACTATCACTGAAAGACTGGAGCTTCCGACCCTAGACCTCGCTACTGACAAATGCAAGTGGTTTTGACCTTTAACGTGAAGAGGCGTGTATTCATTGTAGCTTATTCCGGGGGTAGTGAGTAAAAAGTTTAAACATGTCCTTTCCTCGCATATCGAAGATTCCCGGCAGATCGTTAATCAGGGCTACACAAAGAGTAAAAAAAATTAGAAAAGAGGTGAGTAGTAAAGGAGCTAAAAAAGCTAAAGGTTGATTCGAGTAAAGGGAAATGCATTCGGGTAGTTTGGGTAAGCAATAGTTTTTTAAATTTTTTTGGGAGATATCTGATGTTGAAGAAATATCTGATCTTGGCCTTGGGGATGATTTTAATAGTGGCTTTCGCCGCCTCGGCTATGGCCGACACCAAAGTGGATTTTTCCGGGACCTTTCGGGTCCGGGCTTTTTACAACAATAACTTCACATTGCAGGGCAAATCCGCCTGGGAGAGCAAACGATCCTATCTGGATCAGAGACTTAGAATCGATCTAAAGCTCATGCCCACGGAAAACCTGACCTTGAACCTTGGTCTGACCACCGAAGATC
>JADFXS010000460.1:0-1646 GCA_015233515.1 Deltaproteobacteria bacterium
GAATACACGGTTGCATTATTATTTCCTCCTTTGGGAAATGGTTGTGTGAACAGGCCCGGGAGCACATTCCTCGTAGCTTGCCGGGGGGATCTTCAAATCTTCTTCAGATCGCAGAGCTTGATGCTTGATATCCATAAGAAGCAGATTTATGGCCTGTGTCAGCTCGGCCAAACTGCTGTTTTCGGATAATATGTTGTTTTTTAAAGCCTTTACCGTGGAAAACGCCTCGTGGCCGTTCAATGCGTAATTGGCCGCTTCTTTAAAGAGTGGAGATTCCAAGCGTTGTTTAAAGGACGATGTCTCCAGGTCGGACTCGAATACATCCCAAGCCGCGGCTGTGTGTTTTCGTCGAAGAACTTGGCGATAATAATTCTCCGCGGCACGGTTGAACTCTCCGGCTTCGACCTCGAAGCTGGAAGATACGCCCAGGCTATGAAGAATACCTTGGCAAAGGCGGCCTTGTGCTGTAAACCGAGCCGGTTCTTCAAGTCTTTGCGATAAATCCCGCATGATCTGTTCGTAGCCGTGATTTTCGATTAAATCCCGGCCTTCTCGCCGCAAGAAAAGCATAAGAGCCTTTAGATAGTTGGGGACCGGCACTCGATGATATCCAGAATATCGTCCACTGGGCCGGATTCCATCGGTCAGGGTGAGAATTTCTTTCAGCAGCCGGTTGGTGGTTTCGGATTTAACAAAAAAAGTGGGCAGACCGATAGCCGCGCCGAAAAATATCTGCCTTCTTTCGCTTTCTATTTCAGGTTTGTCCGGGATGTCTTCATGATTTAGACTGCCGGTGGCGATCAGTTTAAAAGCCAAAGCGGTTATCAGACTTTGGAGCTCCACCGCCGAGGCCAGGTCGTCTTGGATATCCTCAAAGAGACTGTAATGGCGCCCTTCAAAGCCGGAAAAGCCGCTCTGTTGAAACTCTCTTTGTCGGTAGAGGAGATAAAGAGGCATTTGCTGGTCATACAGCCCCATCTGGGACAAATCCGCTTTCAAGCGTTGGTGGTTGCCTAAGCGGCCGTCCAAGGCCGGAGATTCTTCGGTGCTCATGACTGCCACCAGATAATCCAGCAGTCTGAAGTCAGAGATAAAATCCCCTTTTAGATGCAAGAGACGCCCAATGGTTTTATCCAGCCACTGCGGTCCGAAAGGGGTTAGCCTGCTTCCAAAGGGTAGAACTTTCACACGGGCTTTCTTTTTCCATCGTCGCCAGGTCATGCGCAAGTGGGTGAAGTCCAACTCATAAGGCAGGAAAGCCAATACTTTTTCCGGATGAAAGTCATGGAACGCCAAACGATATGGAGCGGCGCTATATGTGCCCACGAAGAGAGGCAAAAAATGTTCAACGAATTTAATAACCAGATCACCAATATATTTTTCGTGGGCCAAGTTGAAGGCCGGTGATTCGTCTTTCAATATCTGGGATAGCATTCTACTGCCGAGGCTCAGATGGACGCCGTTATTGGCCAGGCTGATGTTGGACGTGGTGGGTAAAACCACTAAGTTCGAAGTGATGATGCCTGATTCCTTGAGTTTGGATAACGAATTGAGCTTGGCTCGGCTCAGAACCTGATGGCAGAGGTGCATATAGCGATGTTTTTCTTCGCCGCGGTCCCATCCGGAAAGGCAAGGATTCATGAAAA
>JADFXS010000460.1:1687-2932 GCA_015233515.1 Deltaproteobacteria bacterium
AGAGTCGCTGATGCACTCGTTAAGTTCTTTTTGACGCTCCGGTGGATGAGGGGCAAAGTAGACCAGTGGTTTTTGACCACTTTCCCACAGATTGAAACATCAGCCGGCATATTGAACCAGCAGTTGCGATAAAAGAAAACGTCGAGCGGTCTCCGAGGCTACGGCTCGGCCGAGACGATGGGTTTCATGGCCAAGGATGAGGTGAAAGGAAAATGTTTCCGGGGAGGTATTGTCGGATAAAAAATGATTGGCCAGGCTCAAGCCGATTTCTTGAAGCAAATAGGGAGAGCTGGGTTGAGCGCCCACGGCATCGACCAAGGCTAGTTTCAAAAGATAACTGACGGGTACCCGTATTAATTTCTCTCCCTGGTGGTCGAGAACAAAACGATTTATATCTGTCCGGCGGCCGAGGTCCGGCTGGGATTTATCAATGAGAAGATCCGCGGCAAAAGCGTTTGCCGCCAGGGGGCTAAGAAATTTTGGCGAGAAACGAACCCAGCTATTCTCCCAGACGCCGGGGTTCTGTTTCAGCCACGCTTCCAGGTCGTTGACGGCCTGCTTATTGAGTTCACCTCGACCGCGCCGGGTGATAAGATTTTTATAATAGTTGGACGCTTCGATGGTAAGAGGTAAGTCTATTTCGCGCCGATCGCCTTCCACTACCGCTTGGAGTTCGTGTTCCGTGCCGCAGGTGAGGTCGTTCGGAGAAAAAGGTAGAATTGTGCCGGTGTCATTCGGTTGACCACATTTGATTCCTAAATCAGCCAATACTTGCGCGGGTGAAAAGTGACTATCCGCAAGCCGATTTCTAAAGGGAATTGTACCCATTACGTTCTTGGTTACTCCTTGGAAAGGCGGGGGCGAGTGAAGAAGTTCGGTCATATTGCGGAGTAATGTTAGAGATGAAATGTTACAGTAATATAAACATCAGCTAACAATCATCAAAAATTGCTTGAGCATCGGCGACTATGGAAAAGGAGTGGGCGAGGAGATTGAGACTGAGGCAGTCGGTAAAATTTATGGAACCGCTATAGTTGAAAGTGTGGTTAAACAATTAAATTGAAATGAAAGGCGGGATCCAAATTTATGGCGATGCTCGAAGGTTTTTTCGGAATGATGCGGTCAAAATCTCAGATCATTGGTGAAGACCCCAGTTTGCCATTTCGAGCACTTGACCCCACGGACCGCGGGGTTATGGCGCCAAGAAACGTAGGCATACTGTCATTTCGAAGCGAAGCGAGAAAT
>JADFXS010000461.1 GCA_015233515.1 Deltaproteobacteria bacterium
CCGAGTAAAATCCACTGGACGAAAAGAGGAGACCATAGGTTGGAGGACCGTTTTTGATTAGTATTCATACAAGGACCCCTATAAACCCTCCAGCACCGGTTGAAATCTTGACTGAAAAGAGGCTTGCGATAAAATTGATTATAACTCAAAAGTCGTCGGAATTGGCAGACAAGGATACCAATCCCGGCAGCTTATTTCTTGAAATGATGATCGTATGTGTAACATAATATAACAACTGTAACATTATGAAACGTATTATCCGATCGGCATTGGAGAAGTTTCTTGGTTATAAATAAATTAAATAATTAATTCAATATGTTAATTTACAAAATTGTCTTGGGCAACTTGGCGTTCGTCTTGCAGAATGGAATTCAACAGTCGCCGATCTGGTAAAGGCGAGAAACCAACAGACAGAGTCTTCTTTCTGTGGATAACCGAACTAGGAGAACGTTATGACTGAGTCCATTAAGAAGTTACAAGGCGGTCACTTATTGGCGAAATCCATACGGGCGAAAGGTATCCAAAGGGTGTTCGCCCTGGCTGGCGGGTTTGTGAACCCCATTTACGATGGGTTGTGTGAATATGGCCTGGATCTGGTGGGAGCCCGTAGTGAGCAGGAAGCCGGGTTTTTAGCCTGCATGCAAGCCCGGATAACCCGTAAGCCGTCCGTGTGCATCGCGGAACCAAGCGGTTTTACGAACTATATCTCCGCGGCGGCCGAGGCGTACCACGCCCAGGACCCCGTCATTTTCATCAGTGCGAACAGCATCTCTCATCGCTGGGATCGAAAGGGATTCAAAGAAACCGAACAGGCCAAAATGATGGAACCGATCACCAAGTATTCCATTGTGGTCAATGACGGCAAGCGAATCCCCGAGTTCTTCGACAAGGCCTACCATATTGCCGTCAATCACCCTACCGGACCAGTGCAGCTCAGTATTCCCGTTAATTTCCTCTACTCGCGGTACGACACTTCCGTCACGGGGTTGGAGCGCGAGTTTGATCTTTCCAAAATCAAGGTCCATCAGTCGTACCCAGGCGAAGACGATATCGCTTTGGTGGTCGACCGGATCAATCAGGCGAAGAAACCAGTAATAATCGCCGCTGGAGAGGCCGTCTGGTGGGAGGACGCCGATCAGGTTCTGCAGGATTTCTGCAACAAAACCGGTGTTCCGACCTTTAACCCGACCTGGCACATCAAAATGCATGACTTATCCCACCGCATGAACATGGGACTGGCGGATATTCACCAAAATCCGGCGTCGAGACTGATTTACCAGGAATCGGATCTGGTGATCTTTCTGGGATGTCCCCTGGATTTCAGCCTTGACTTTGCCGAGCCTCCGCTCTTTAACCCAAATACCTTCATGATCGCCGTGAATCCGACGGCTAAGGAACTCTCTGACAACCATGCGGCCAATATCCTGATATTAAGTCATATCAAGACGTTTCTGGAGGCCCTGAACAAAAGAACCTCTCAGGTCAGGGTAGACCCGGGTTGGGCGGAAAAAATCCGCTCCCAGCGTCAGGAACACAACCAGAAGCACCTTCAGACCGCGACGTCGAACGAAAAGCCGATTCATCCCTTACGCATCTGCCTCGACGTTTTGCATTCCTTAAATGAGAATGATTATCTCTGTATTGACGGCGGCGACATCTATGGGTGGCTGGAAACCGCTCTGAATATTTTCGCCCTCGAAGGAAGAAGGATTAAGGGCCTCATCCATTCAGGACCTTTCGATCAGCTGGGCAGCGGTGTCAGTTTCGCCACGGCCGTTAAAATGAATCATCCGGATTCCAAGGTGGTCTTGATCAGCGGCGATGGCGCTTTCGGCCTGGCCCCAGGACTGCCTCCGGAAACCGCGATCCACTATAACGCGCCGATCACGATTGTTCTGGCGAAAAACAAGGCCTGGGGCATGATCAACCAGCAGCAGAAGGCCATTTGGAATAGGGAATTCAAGACGGAGTTGCGAGACGTCCCCTATTCCAGGATAGTTCAAGGCATGGGCGGCTACGGCGAATTCGTGGAAAACCCCGAAGACATACAGCCGGCCTTGAAGCGGGCCTTCGATTCTCAGGTGCCTTCTTTGATTGATGTTGCGTCAAGAAACATCATCAGTCCGATCACTCAGGGTCTGACCGATATGCGGGAAAGGTCATCGGCCGAATAACGCCGTAGCCATCCCCTGCAACGTCGTCTCTGGGCGCCGGTCAAGGTGCGAAGCGTTTCCTTTGCCAGCCGACTCGCCGTCGGGAAGCTTCTTGGATATATTGGATTCGCATACGACAGGCCGACGCCCTTGAAAACAACGTTTCAAGCGGATCAGGATCATGCTCGCATCAAGGAACGTAGAAATTACATCGTAAAAATTTTAATTATGACGTTATGAATAAACCCAGGAGCAAGAGACATATTTTATGGATTAAAAACTGAACCTAACTAAGAGTTCGTCTGAAGGGCGACTGATGCGGATAGCTCATAAGGTCCATCCGGGCGAGCTCGTGCAGGTCTGGCTTGCGGGAAGGCGTATGATTTTGTGGCCGTCTTTCTTTACCGACGGATTAGGAAATATCAAATTGTTTTATCTTTCGATACAAGGTAGGACGGGAGATTCCAAGAATTTTTGCCGTTCTCGTGATATTATAACCGTTGTTCCTCAAGGCGGTCTCGATTAGTTCTTTCGAGTTTTCTCGAAGGGATATCAGCGAGAGTTCCGGAGGCGGGTAAACTTCCGATGCTCTTATCGACAAATGATTCCTGGTTATTTCTTTCCCTTGGGATAAGAGAAGCGCTCTTTCAAGGCAGTTTTCCAGTTCACGCACATTTCCGGGCCAGGCATACTCCATCATCATTTGGAATACATCCGAAGCTATTGATGGTTTAACTATTCTCATCGAGCGGCACTGGCTTGTCAAAATATGGT
>JADFXS010000042.1:0-11073 GCA_015233515.1 Deltaproteobacteria bacterium
CCTCAACAACTTTTCGCTTCCCAGGTGGCCACCCACCTGCCGGCAATTACCTATTCGCGGCAACATTTTTCCGGGCGACTGGAGCTTTGTCATCCGGGGTATTTATAAGGGCGCCAAACCGGGCACCGATGAATCTCTAATGTTTTTTCATTACGATTATTTGAACGAGTACTTGAAGAAAAACCTGCCCCCCAGAGCCAACCGTGTGGGTAGTTTTGTGTTGCAAATAAAGAATCCCGAACTGGCCGCGGCCATCAGCCAGGCGGTAGACGCCGAATTCCGAAATTCGCCTTGGGAAACTATGACCGAAACGGAAAAATCTTTCCAGTTAGGCTTCGTGGCCATGACCAAAGCCTTGCTGACTGTTATCCAGGTTATTTCCCTGGTGGTCGTGTTGGTCATCTTGACCGTCCTGGCCAACACTATGGCCATGAACGTCCGCGAACGGATTTCCGAATACGTGGTCTTAAAAACCTTGGGGTTTGGATCCTGGCAAATCGGCTTACTGGTTCTGGGTGAGTCGATGCTTCTATCTTTAATCGGAGGCCTTCTAGGCGCGGGGCTTTCATATCCGGCCGGGTATATATTCACGGAAGCCGCCGGGCTGCTCATCGATTTCGCCGTGCCTCCGGAAGTCATGCTTTTAGGCCTGGGCGCGTCCGTGACCGTGGGATTTTTTTCCGCGATCATTCCCATGTTTCGAGTCATGACCATGTCCATTGCCGCCGGACTGCGCCGGATCGGATAATAAAACATCGGCCAAGACACCGTGAAAATTGGACTGATTTAAATGGCCATTCCGGTTTATTACAGCTTCCGTAATTTGGGCGTCAGATGGATGACCACGGTTTTAACGGCCGGCGGCATGGGCCTGGTGGTCTTTGTTTTTGCCGCCATGCTGATGTTGTCCCAGGGCCTTAAAGAAACGTTGGTGGCCACGGGGTCGCTCGACAACGCCCTGGTTATCCGCCGTTCGTCTCAAGCCGAGGTTCAATCGGTTATCACCAAGGATCAGGCCGCGGTGATCAGAAATCAACCGGAGATCGCCACGGACGAAGACGGCCGTCCATTGGCGATCAACGAAGTCGTGGCCTTGATTTCCCTTAAAAAAAAAGGTGACGAGGGTCCAGGTAACGTGATGGTTCGGGGCACTCGACCAGAGTCCCTGCTCATCCGCCGGCAGGTAAAACTTATAGCCGGGGAGATGTTCCGGGATGGAAGTCTGGATCTGTGCGTGGGCAAATCCATTGCCTCCGGGTTTCAAGGTGTGGCCTTGGGGTCCACTTTGACCTTTTCCCAGCGCCAGTGGCGGGTAGCAGGAATTTTGGATGGCGGCGGTTCCGGATTTGATTCGGAAATATGGGGCGATGTGGAACAGATCAAACAAGCCTTCCGACGAATTCCCTATTCCTCGGTCATGCTGACTCTACGAGATCGAAACGAACTGCCGATTTTAAAAGAACGCCTGGAAACCGATCCCCGTTTGACCGTGGATGTTAAACCTGAGATAAAATATTATGAAGACCAATCGGAAATCATGGCCCGCTTCATCCGGATCCTGGGCCTGGCTCTGACCATGATCTTCAGCATCGGAGCGGTTTTAGGGGCGATGATCACCATGTACGCCGCGGTCGCCAACCGGACGGTGGAAGTGGGAACTTTGCGGGCCCTGGGATTCCGCCGGCGGGATATCCTGCTGGCCTTTCTGATGGAATCCCTGCTCCTGTCCCTGATCGGCGGTTTGACCGGCTTGGGCGGAGCGTCCCTGATGCAGCTAGTCAAAATGTCCACGACCAACTGGGCGTCTTTTGCCGAATTATCCTTTTCCTTTCGTCTGACCTGGGAAATCGTGCTGCAGACGTTGACCTTTGCCCTGGGCATGGGTTTGATCGGCGGATTGTTGCCGGCTTTCAGGGCGGCCAGATTGAATATCGTCGAAGCGCTCCGGGCCAAATAGCGGAAGAATCGTTTATTGGTTCGCGCGTTCTAGGATGACTATTTGTTGAACCGGCGGAGAAGCGAGACGGAAATATGTAGCGGTTTTTCCTCCGGGGGATGACCCCCGGAGGAAGTAAACGATCAGCTTATCGGCGAATCTGGATGCTGTCCACCAAACCGACGGCGCCGGTAGTGAGGGAGGCGGCATTGCCTTCATCCGTGTCGATATGCATGGCCAGACGGTACTCGGGACTGACCCGGACCAGCACGTCGCCGAAGATCAATTCCCGATCTCCACGCACGCGGACCCTGACCACGTCCTTATCCTTGAGGCCGGTGCTCAGAGCGTCTTTGGTGTGCATGTGGATATGACGCAGCGCGCAAATAACCCCCTTGCTCAAGGCGATATTGCCTTTGGGGCCTTGAAGGGTGATGCCGGGCGAACCTTCCAACGCGCCTGATTCACGAATAGGGGCATCCACCCCCAAGCGGAACTGCTCGGTCATGGAAATTTCCACCTGAGTTTCCTTACGCGTCGGTCCTAGTACCCGCACATTTTTAACCACGCCCTTGGGACCGATCAGGTCGACCTTTTCCGCGCTGGCGTATTGACCCGGTTGAGAGAGATCGGAAACCGGAGTGAGTTTATGCCCTTCGCCATACAAGGCTTCCAGGTGGGCTTGGGACAAATGGACATGGTGCGCCGAAATCTCGATGGGCACTTCGACCGGCGTCTGTTTTTGAATGATGCTGGTCACATGCTCCCGGGCCAAGGCCCGAATGGTCTGACGAGCAATCATCCGCGCTTCATCCCGCGGAACCACCAGGATACGGACCCGGGAATCAGGAGCGGAGATGTCCACGACTTGGTTTTGCCGACCGGTAATTTCCCGGTTTTTTTGCTCGTCCAGGCGGACGCCCATTTGGGCCAGACCTTGGCAGGCCAGGCTGCGGATGCCCACGCTGTTTTCGCCAATCCGGCCGGTGAAAGCCAGGACGTGCGCTCCGCCCAGAGCGGCCACGTATGCGCCGATGTATTTTCTAACCCGGTACGCATAAGTTTTGATGGCCAACAAGGCCCGATGTTCGCCCCGATCCGCGGCTTCCTCGATTTCGGTGATATCATCGGAAATACCCGACAACCCGAGCAATCCGGATTGAAGGTTAAGGATGTGCTCCAGAACGTCCCGGTCCATGCCTTCGGATTCCATCAAATGCAAGGCGACCCCGGCATCCACGTCGCCGCTTCTACGGCCCATGATCAAGCCTTCATTAGGTGTAAAGCCCATGGAAGTATCCACGCTGCGACCGTGGTCCACGCCGCATATGGAAGAGCCGTTACTGCCCAAATGACAAATAATGGTTTCCAGTTCGTTGTATGGCCTTTTCAGGAATTCCGCCACTTTGAGGGACACGTACTGGTGAGACATCCCATGAAAGCCGTATCGCCTGATCTTCTTTTGTTCGTAGAATTCATACGGCAAGCCATACAGGTAGGCATAGGCCGGCATGGTCTGATGAAAACCGGTATCAAAAACCGCCACATGATAGGATTTGGTAAACAAGCGTTGTGCCAGCACGATCCCCATCATGTTATAGGGATTGTGTAACGGGGCCAACGGAATGAGGTTTTCAATTTCCTTAAGAACTTCGTCGTTGACGATCATCGCGTTGTTGTAGCGATCGCCGCCGTTTACCACCCGGTGTCCCACGACGGTGATTTCGTCCAAGGAACGGAGGGCGCCCTTATCCGGCGAAGTTAAAATCTTGACCACGGCGGACATGGCATCCGCATGTCCATGGACATCCACACTTTCCCAGCCGGATCCGGACTGGCTGCGATAGGTGATGATGCTGCTACCACGATCGATTTTACTCACGCTACCGGAGATGTTTTTCTTTTCGTCCCAGGTGTCAAACAGATCGAACCTGATTTCCGACCCACCGCAATTGATGACCAATACTTTCATGGGGTCGTCGGTTCGGAGTTTAAAGCCATATGGGTCGTCGCTGCGTTTTAAGGCGGCGATCGCCAGATCCTGGTCCTTGTCCGCGGAACGATGTGCTTTCATTCTTTCTATCAATAGTTTGGATAAATAGGTAATTGCCGGCAGGTGGGTGGCCACCTGGGAAGCGAAAAGTTGTTGAGGAATGACTAGGGCCGTGCAGCGGCTCAAGCCGATGACGTCGGACATAGTCTTGTTACCGGTCATCAGCGATGGCACACCAAACAATTCGCCGGCTTCGATAACCTCGAGCATGTGCTTGTCGCCGCTGTCGTCGGTAATTGATATTTCGGCTTGGCCGTTTAAAAGCACGCCTAGAAATAGGCCTTCCTTGCCGAATTCGATTACCGCTTCTTTTGGTTCAAAAGTGATGATACGTGAACCGGCCACCAGGGTTTCCAGCCTGTTCAAGGGAAAATCCTGGAACAGGGGGACATTTGTCTTTAAGTAATCAATGACTTGGCTTGTTTCCATGTCAGAACTCCCGTAAAGATTCAGAGACTCCTTTGAGAATTTCATACCAGAAATCCAGGGCGGCTTCACCCTGGTCTCGAGTAAACTTATCCAACCAAAAGACCAGGTCAGGAGCCTGGTCTTTATCAATTTCGTGTCGTCTTTTTAAATAGGTGTAAATGAAATCGATATTGCGGGATGATTCCCAAAAAATGGCCGAATTGCGGGAATTAATTCGGCCGGCCGTCATGGCGATACCGGCCAGATATTCCTTTTTTTGGCTATAAAGAGACTCTATGATCTCCGGCGCCATCTCTTCGGCCCAGTTGCGATGAAACCGACACAGTCCCAAATTATCCAGGATCAGTTCGGCCATAAAACGTTTGGCGTTACGCCGGCCCAGTTCCCGGGGCGGATAAAATTCCTGACCATACATCATGTAATATTTGCCGGTTATGGCCATGGGGGACAAAACGCCCGGAGTCCAATACTGGTTGGGAACCATCCAGCCTTTTCGGGCATTGGCATTGTATATGAACATGTCCAGTATTTTCTTGCTTCGTTCCCTGGCCAGTCGGCGGGCCACCTTCCGGGCGCCTTCGGACAGGTTCAGGATACCCTCCCCTTTGATGATTCCATCCAACAGGGAAACGGCCAAGTCGGCGTTATGCAGGGAATCGGCTTCCAGCTGAAAGCCTTCCGGAGTGAACACCGGTTCGGCGGTCAGGCCCAATTCCTGCGGAGTCAACAGCTTTTCATGGACGGCTTCCAGGAGCCAAGCTAAAACCCCTCCGGCGGAAATGGCGTCAAAGCCATACATATCCGCGTGGTGATTAAGTTTTTCCGCGGCGCGCTGATCAAATATCCCACACAGCGGCCCCATGGTTTGGTAGGGTTCGTAGTCTTTTTTAAACTCGCCGTGCATCTTTTTACATACCGCGGTGCATGGTTCGCCGCAGGTATGAAAGCTTTTGGTCTTGATGGTTTCATCATTGAACTGCTTAAGATAATGGTCGACAATGAAGTGTTGGTGCAGATCCAGGCGGGTTTGTTCGTCCCAATACATGCTGCGATAATTGAAAGCCAGCACTCGGCCGCCGATGGTGGCGTAATTAACGCCGAATGTCCCGCCGGTGTCGGCTTTGGGGTCGAAACGATACTTGGTGGTGGCTTCCATATCCTTGGCCATGAGCTTTTTTTGATATTTTTCGACAAACCACTGGTCAGCCACCTTGCGATCGCGGAAATCCTCATCCAGATGGGTGCCGCCGTATATGACCGCCGCTAAATTGTGTTCCCGCAACATTTTACTGCCGAAACCGCCTCGACCGGCCCAGGTGTCCACATAGGAAATTTTGCCTTGATTATTGACCGGCGCGGAGACAATGGCTCCAAAATCCGTGGCGCGGGCCGCCGGGCCGACCGCCAGAATGCGCGGTTCGTTCCGATACCGGTTGCCCAGCTTGGACAAAGTCCAATCCATGACCGAATAAACCCCGCCTCGGCCATCCTTCCAGACCTGATCCAGATCGATAGGGGCCAGAGACAGGTCCACTTCTTCGCCGTGTAAACGGTTGATATACAAAACACTGGGACCAGGCGCCCGACCGATAACGGCCAGCATGTTCACGCCTAGGTTGTCGAAAACCAGACCGGCGCCGCCCATGGAAGAAACATAAAATGAGCCCCAGCAGGGGGAAAATCCGGAAACCACCAAGCGGTTGGAGCCCGGGAAAATAGACCCGGCCAGCAATCCCACCCCGATGTTCAAACTTTGATGTTTGGCCGCCAGGAAGAGCCCCAAATCCACCGGACCGAAGAATTCACCGATCTTGAATCTTTCCATGCGATAAAAGCCGGTCCCGGCGTCTATCAACAAAACCTTTAAAAAAGAGTCCACAATGTCCTTCTTCCTTGAGATCGGCCGGGCCGAAATTCAGATGGTTAAATATTGTCGCCTTTGTCTTGAAATCACGGTCATCGACCCATGGAGCACGCCGGTTCGATCAAGGCGAGCAGCCTCGCGGTGAAACATGGAGAGGGACAGGTTGTCCCCCTAGTGATCAACCGGTTCGCCGGCGCGACTGAAATCGCGACGGCAAGGACAAAACTTGAGGGAGTGGGCGCCATTCGTCAATAAGTCGCCGAGCAGCGTTCATCGCCACTCTCCAATGGGCAGCTAGGGCGGCGCGAAACGGGGACCAGGTTGGAGCGGGTCGTAGGTTGTGGAATACTCCCGCCGTGAGAGGAGTGTGGCCGCGAAGAGTTAGAATTCAATGTCAACGAACGCATTGAAATCGGGGCAGTGATCGTCATGTGTTGTTTGCACTCATTATCACAAAGTTTTACAAAAATATTCCCACTCACGGCCGAGTCCCCTGATAGAATAGGGAGCGGCCGATATATATCTCTTCATTTTACCACACGGCTTGTCAGTTAGCATTAAAATTTATAATACTTAATTGAAGCTATTCGCGGCAAGCCGCCATGAATCTTTGACATGTGAGGAACGAACGTGTTCTATTTTCCGCATGCTAACCTCACGGCAAACTACAGGGCTTGTGCCCGCTGGCATGTTCAAACGGGCAGTTGGCGGGAAAGTCCGGGAACAGCCGGGAATTCGCAATTGAATTTGCTAATTTAATATGGTAGATACCAGTTTCATCAAGAATATCTTGATGGAATCTCGTTGAAAAACAGAACCGGAATTTATCACAAGGCGGTTTCCAACGCCGGCGGCGCACCGATCCTTGTAATAGTTTACGCTATTGGACTTGGGGCCTGTATAATTTCGTCGGCAACCGGAAACCATATCCTAAATTTTTAAGAGCGCGGTTCTTTTAGCCACCGCCCCCGAGGTGATTCATGGAATTGTCGACTGCTAAAAAATTCAGCTTCGTCTCCCATAAACTACCCGTGGACACTTTCGCGGTGGTCCAGTTCGAAGGAACTGAAGGGCTGTTTACCAGCTATCGCTTCGAAATAGACCTGGTCTCCACGGATGGCGACATCGATCTGGAGGCGATACTGGGGCAAACGGCGGCCTTCACTATTTACGGAAAGGATGCCGATAAACCTTTTCATGGAATTGTGGCCGAGTTCGAACAACACCACTCTTTTCAAGGATTTTTTTTCTACCGGGCCGTTCTCGTTCCCAAATTCCACCTCGTGGGCCTGACCTACAACAACCAGGTCTTCCTGGACATGTCTTTTCCGGAAATACTGAAACAATGCCTTATGGACAGCGGCTTGAACCAGAACGACTTCGAACTCCGACTGCAAAAAGACTACCCCCGGAAAGAATACACCTGCCAATATAACGAGAAACACTTGACTTTCATTTCCCGATGGATGGAACACCTGGGCATTTATTACTATTTTGAACAGACGGATTCCGGAGACAAGGTCATCGTCACCGATTCCGAGGTAGCCCATACTCCCATGCCGGAAGGCCCGGCGGTCACTTATTTTCCGCTTACCGGCCTGGACCCCCAGGAAGAAGGCGTCTATTCTTTTATCTGCCGCCAGCGCATGCTCCCTAAAAGCCTTAAACTAAAGGATTACAACTATGCACGCCCTTCCCTGGAAATCATCGGCGAAGCGGACGTCCTGGCCCACGGGCAGGGGGAGATTTTCTCCTATGGCGAACATTTCCTTACTCCGGAGGAAGCCGAGTCCACGGCCAAAATTCGGGCGGAAATGTTCAAATGTCTGGAAAAACAATTCATCGGCGAAAGCAACACCCCGGTTCTTCGTCCGGGCTATGTTTTCGAATTGAAACAGCATTATCGAGCCGGATTCAACCAAAAATACCTGACCACCCAACTGCATCATCAGGGCAGCCAAGCCGCCGCTTTCACCTTCGACTTCAAGAAAATCTTTCCCGAATCCGAAGATCGGCCGTTTTATCGGAACAATTTCACCGCCATCCCCAAGAACGTTCAATTCCGTCCTTATCTGACCATAAAACCGCAGAAGATACACGGGTCCATGACCGCCGAAATAGATGCCGCCGGCACCGGCCAGTACGCCGAACTGGACGATAAGGGCCGCTACAAGGTCATCCTGCCCTTTGATCTTTCCGGCCGCAAGGGAGGCAAGGCTTCGACATATTTACGCCTGGCCCAACCATTCGCCGGCCCGGCCGAGGGCTTTCATTTTCCCTTACGCAAGGGAACCGAGGTGCTCTTGACTTTTATCGACGGCGATCCGGACCGTCCGGTCATCTCCGGGGCCGTGCCCAATGCCCAGACCCCAAGTCCGGTCCAGAAGGCCAACCAGACCTCCAATGTCATAAAGACTTCCGGTAATAACACGGTGACTATTGAAGACTTGGCGGAAAATCAGCGAATTCACCTCCAACAAGCCTGCGGCAACGAAATTATTTTACAGACCAAGGGCCGGGAAGGCGAAGTTTGTATCCGCAGTTTCGCCGGTAACGAAATCCTGATGCGCGGCTATGGGAAGGATGAAAAAATCGTCATTACCGACCATAGCGGCAACAAGATCACCATGCAGGGAATAGAAGGAAACGAGTTCATCGACATAGTGGATCATGGCGGAAACAATATCCGGATGCAAGGCAAGAAAGGCGCGGAACAGATCAAAATCGAAGACAAAAGCGGCAATTTTATCCTCATGAACGGCGCGGACGGTGATAACAAGGGCATTACCATCAAGGACAGTTTCGGGAACGAAATCGCCACCAACGTAAAAAAAGAAACCTTGACCCTGACTTCACCGAAACCCGACAATAAACTAAATTCCAGGGCACAAATCACTTTGGGTGGGACTGGGAGTTATAAACTGGTATCCGACATCCAGTCATCCAAGATCAAGGGAGACAGCGATACCGTCACCATGGGCGCCACTTCAAATACTCATTTAGGCGCCAGCAGTACTGTTTTCGTAGGCGCCAAAAGTACTATCGCCGCCTCCGAAAATTTTGCTTTTGACATCGGTTTGTCGCAAAGGATTTCCCTGGTTCTGGCCTGCACTGTTAATTTCGTCAATGTAACCGCCACTCTTACCAATGTTGCGGCTACCGCGGCAAACTGTTCATATACGGGTCTTGGGATAAATGTCTCCACTATAACAATAAGAAACGATCAGACAAAAATGGAGAATGGCAAGTTAAAATTATCAAAATTCGACCTTATAACGCTTTGTTAAGCCCCTTTCCAGGACCGGGGCAATTTTATATCGTTTAAATACACCGAGGCGATTGCGTAATTAGGAATTTCACCCTGATCGAAGACAGCTAGACTTTGAAGCCAATAGCCGCCCTATCCGCGATTTGATGGTGGATTTAGGGCCGGCTGTAGTCTTGCAGGGGCTTCAAAATTGAATCTCCCCGCAACGCGCCGCGAGGAATTTTCAACATGTCGGGACGAACGCATATATTTTTTTTGCTCGCTAACCCATCGGCAAACTACGGGGAATACTCCGGCCCGCATGTTCAATCTGACCAAGAGCCGGGCCGGAGAGACGGTCTCGCGGCCGCTTCTACTACCCGACGGACTACCCTAAACAATCCGCGCCAGGCGCGGGGGTGGACCCATGAACATCATTAAAACCCAAAAACAAGGACTGTTATTCAGGACCTTCGAAAGTGACGGGCGACACCTCCTCGCGGTGAGCGCGCTCCACTTTTTTTCTTTCAATAGCGGATCATTGGCCGCTGAAACCGCCCTCTGGCCCTTTCTGGCCGAACAATTGGGAAAAGAGGCGATCTTTGATCTCGGTATGCCCAAACCTCGAGCCGAAGGGCTGGTCATGGGCAAATGCTTCGCCCCCGGCGGCCGACCGGCCCAGGCTTGCACCGTGGAATTTAAGTTGGGGCCGGTGACCAAACAGCTTTACGTCCTTGGCAATCGTTTTTGGGAAACCGTCTCGGGAGTGAAAAAAATTTCCCGGGCAGAGACCTTCACGGTCATGGACCTGGGTTGGAAAAACGCCTTCGGCGGTCCGGATTACCCACAAAACCCCTGGGGTAAATCCCATCGCCCCATCATATTAAACGATGGTCGGGAGATACACCCTCTGCCCAACATCGAACACCCGGAAAACCTCATCGGTTCTCCCGATGACCGACCCGTGCCCGCCGGATTCGGTCCCTTGGACCTGACCTGGCCCCAACGTCTCTCCAAGGCCGGAACCTATGACCACCAATGGCTTCGAGAAAGTTTTCCCGGGCCGGCTCGAGACATGGACTGGACGTTTTTCAACGCCGCGCCGCCCGATCAGTGGCTGAAAGGCTATCTTCAGGGCAATGAACCTTTCCGCTTCGCCAACATGCATCCCAACCATCCGGTGATAGAAGGCCGGCTGCCGGGATTCCGGAGCAGGGTTTTCATCAATCAAAAGACAGCCGAGGGCGAGGTGCTCCGGGAAGTCGCCATGCGGGCGGAAACGGCCTGGTTTTTTCCCCATGAAGAAAAAGGCGTGCTGATCCACCGGGGAACCATCGAGATCAAAACCGACGACGCCGAGGATGTTTTGCATCTGATGGCCGGTTATGAGAAATTAGAAGAGGAACCGCTCTCCCTGGATCACTATAAAGCCGAATTCGTCAGACGCTCCGACCCGGAAAAAAAGCATCTGTTCATTCTCCGTGAGCAGGGCCTGGTGCCCGAATCCGAGATGGCGGCCCGGGCCGGGGAGGATCAGGCCGCCG
>JADFXS010000042.1:11083-16674 GCA_015233515.1 Deltaproteobacteria bacterium
CCTGGAGAATCTGCTGCAAAAAAACATGAAACGGCGCGCCGAAAAGGCCAGGGAAAAATTAGGCCCTATGCTTGAGCAGGCGGGCCTGAAGCCTGAGGACTTTCTTCCACCACCACCATCGCCGGTCCCGGAAATCACCCTGGAAACCCTGGACATGGATGAACTCCAGAAAATGATCGAGCGCACGCAGGCGGAAGCCAAGGAACGCCAACTTAAAGCCGTGGAAAAGGCTAAGGAAATGTTGCGCCCCCTGGGTCTGGACTTTGACCAGGTCCAGGCGGCGGCCTTGAAAAAAAGCGGCGGCAAACCTTCCATCCCGGCGGAAAAAATACTGACCGAACTGAGGCAAATTAAAGCCGACATGGAAAAAGCCGGGCTGGATGTTTCGGAACTGCCAAAAACTCATGGTGTCGATTTTAGGGAATTGGAAGCCAAACTCATGAGCGCCCAGGCCCAGATGGATCAGGCCTATAAAAAATTCGCTCAGCATTTCCCGGCCATGGAGGGATTTTCCCCGGAAGACACCGCCCGCCTCCGGGAAGGGTTCCTCCAGCGCCTGGCCGAGCAAAAGGACTTCTCCGCCCAAGTCCTCACCGGTCGGGATTTCAGTGGTCTGGACCTCCGGGGAATCATTTTCAAGGAAACCCTGTTGGAAGACACGAACTTTTCCGGCGCCGACCTGTCCGGGGCTGATCTTAGCGGGGCCGTCCTGGTCCGGGCCGATTTGTCCGGAACCAAATTAAGGCAGGCCAAACTGGTCGAGGCCAACCTGGGTAAAAGCAATTTGACCAAGGCCGACTTGAGCGAAGCCGACCTGACCGGAGCGGCCCTTGGTGAAGCCAATCTGGACCAGACCGATTTATCCGGGGCCAATCTGAAAAAATGCGACCTTTTGAAGACCGTTTTTAATAAGACTAAACTTTCTCAAACTCAGCTTCCCGATACCTTGTTCCTCGAGACCAACCTGGAAGGCATGGATTTTTCCCAGGCAGACGTCTCCGGGGCGATTTTCTTGAAAGCAAAGCTGGATGGAGCGAATTTCACCCAGGCCAAGTTAGTCGGAACCATCTTTTCCGAGGCTTCGGGCCAGGGCGTGGCATTCACCGGGGCCGACCTGACCAACGCCCGCCTGGTCAATAATTCGAATTTTTCCGGAGCGAATTTCAATGACGCCTGCCTGGATACAGCCTGCCTGGTGGGCGCGGATCTGTCCGGGGCCGCCTTTGTCAAATCCAGCCTTATCCAAGCCAATTGCATGCAGGCGAATCTCAGCGATTCGGATTGGACCGGGGCCGTGGCCAAGCAAACCAATCTGATCAAGGCCGATTTGAGCGGGGCCAAAATGATCGGAGTCAACCTGATGGAAGCCAACCTCCTCAAGGCTAGGCTGGTCCGCGCGGACCTGAGAATGGCCAATCTGTACGGAGCTGAAGTGATGAAAGTCGTCCTGGGAAATACCAATCTCGATCGCGCCAATCTGAAAAACACCAAGTTGGCGAAATGGTCGCCGGAATGAACAGGGAAGAACTGACCACCAACGTCAAGGACGGCGAGATCATCCAAAGGCTGGACTTGTCCGGGCAGGACCTTTCCGGGGCCGACCTGGGGGGAGGCATATTCGAAGACGTCGACTTCGCCGGCGCGAACCTGACCGGAGCGCGTCTCAAGGAGTGCGTCTTTACCAACGCCGATTTCAGCAGAGCCGATCTGAACGGCGTGGACGCCGGATATGCGGTCTTCATCAAGCCCCGGTTCAATAATGCGAATATGTCCCAAGCCGTTTTCAGATCCGCCACTTTCAATCAGGCTCAACTATCCGGGGCGAGTTTCACCTCCGCCAACCTCGAACAAACCAATTTCCTGGAAAGCCGGCTGGCCGGAGCTGTTTTTATCCGGGCCAATCTTACTCGAACCGTCTTCACGGACGCGGATCTGTCCCAAACGGATTTTTCCGAAGCCGAATTCACGCGGACTTTTCTGTCCGGCGCCGACCTCACCACTTCTGTCTTGACCGGGGCCAGGTTCAACCTGACGCTGATGATGGGTTGTAACCTTCAGGGTCTGGACCTGCGCGGCATCGACTTTCCTCTGGTCCAGTTCCAGAAGTCCAACCTGGCCGGGACGGATTTCAGCGGGGCGGACCTGACGCAGGCCAGTTTTCTTGAATCCGACTTGACCGGGTCGAAATTGGAACGGGTCAAGGCCCGATACGCCATATTCTCCAAGGCCAGGATGAGCCAGGCCAGTCTTAAAAGCTCGTTTTTAATGAACGCCAATTTCCAGGAGGCCGACCTGAGCGGAGCGGATTTCACGGACGGCAACCTCCAACAGGCCGTGTTTAAGAAGGCCGTCTGCCGGGGCAGCCAATTCAAGCGGGTCGACCTGTCCTACGGGGATCTATCCCACACCGACCTGACCGCAGCGGATTTTTCCGGAGCCGGCGTCTTCCGGACCAAACTTCACAAGGCCTTGACCAGCAGGACCATCTTGGCCGGGGTCAACCTGGCCGTGGCCCTAGGCCTGGACCAGGACTTGGCCGAAGCCGAGGATTTCGTCTTCGCCTCGAAGCTATAACCTAATGAACTGCAACCGGATAATCGTCCTTCCGGGCCGGAGTAACTGAATGAACAATTTGGCTGAATTAATAGCGCACGATCAAGCGAGTCAAGAATATGGGCGGATTGTGGACCGTGAAGGGTCGAATCTGGTGGTCGACACCGCTTCGGGGTCATACCGCGCTCGGCGAGCCGCCAGCTGCCTTTTGGATCCCGAGGTCGGGGACTTGGTCTTGTTGTCCCTGTCCAACTTTGGAGATGGTTACGTGCTGGCTATCCTGGAAAGAGAACCCCAGACAGAGACTAACCTGACCTTTGACGCGGACGTGGGGCTGAAGGCCGGCGGCCGCTTGAAGCTCTCGGCCAAGGACGGACTGGATCTGGCCGGCGCCGGCGAAATCTCCCTGACCTCGCCTACGCTGACGGTTACGGCCACCTGCGGCGAGGTTAATATCGAACGGTTATCCTTTTGGGGTTCTTTGCTGGAGGGGAGTCTGGAGGCCGTCAAGCTCGTGGCCCGGTCTTTTGATTCGATTCTGGAAAGATATTATCAACGGACGAAACGTTCATACCGGGCCGTGGAAGAATTGGACCAGGTCAAAGCCGGAATGATCGACTATAAAGCCAAGGATGAACTGGCCCTGAGAGGAAAAGTGACCCAGGTCGGTGCCGAGGAAGACGTAGTGGTCAGCGGTAAAATGGTCCACTTGGCTTAGGGAGGTCAGGAGTAGACATGTTCCTCAATACTCAAATGGGCGGACAAAACACGGCCTTTCCGGATGTCTGCAATACGCCGACTCTCGTGGGTACGATCCCGACGCCCTATTCGAATGTAGATATGGGCATGACCGCCGACCCCACCGGCGGGGTCTTGAACGTCTTGATCGGCGGCATGCCGGCGCATACCATGCGCACCAAGGGCCTGGTCAGCAACGGCGATAACTCCGGCGTGTCGGGCGGAGTGGTCTCCGGCCAAATCATGGGCCCCAGACAGCACCTGCTGGGTTGTCTCACTTTACTGATCGGGGGAATGCCCGCCACCAAAATGAGCGATATTACCGCTCAAAACGGAACGAACTCCAACGCCGTGGGCGCGACCCTGATCCCGGCTCAGTACGCGGTGCTGTGTTTGAAATAAACGCTCAGCCACGTAATACTTAGGTCTTTTTTCTCGCGTTGAAACTGCGATCACGACGGCCAGACTTCCGCCAGACTTTCCCTGAAAAGTTCATCAAGTTTGTCGGTGAACGCTGGAAGTTTATTATTTTCAATCTCATATTTCTCCCAGCGTTCCAGTTCATGCTCAATGAACCGGCTTATCGGTTCGATTCGTGGTCCCAGATCCAATTCCGCCCCGGCGCGTTTGGCCGCAAGCAAACGGTCGATCTCCATCCGTAAATCCGGCTCGGTAACGAGCCTCTTCACCAGGACATTGAAATCAGTGGGAACCACGCCTAACTCCTTTTCAAGCCAGTTCATCGCCAAGATGGGACGCAACACATAGAAATACTTCTTGACCCAGACTTCTTCCCCTTTCAGGTATTCCCGAAAATTGCCGCCGGCCATGTGCAAATAGTGATACAAACAAGCAGCGGGCGAGTAACAGACCGAAGCCAAGTCCCGCATTTTGGCGACCACGGAATACTTTTCGAGATAAACGATCGGCGAACCCAGCCATTCTAAGAGCGGAGGGTTGGACTTGCGAAAAAGTCGCAGGGCTTTTCTCAGATCCCAGCCGTTGATGTCCAGGCCCTCATTGATCGGCCGTTCGACCACGTCACGCTTTTCATCAATTGACAGATACCATTCCACCGGCCGGACATAGAGAAAGCGCACGTCATAATCGCTATCTACGGATGGAAACCCCCAGGCCCGGCTACCCGATTCACAAGCGTAAACAATCTTGATATTTTCAACGGCTTCGATTTGGTCGAGATGGGTAAGTATGATTTCTTTCATTGGAGACTTTGACATCTATTGAACACCTACTGAGCAAGATTTAAGTTAATTTGATAGCAAAAAACCAATAATTCCCATGCGTCAATCGTTTGGTTGGTAATGTCTATTGATTACCTATATGTGGTATGGCCAGCCACGAATTTCGGCGGCTTTCTTTAATCGCTTTGCATTTCTTTCGATTTGAGAAGTTGAACAACCATCAAATTTAATAACTACGTGTTCTGGAAAAGGCTCGGGATCAGGCGTGGCCGCAAAAAAAGTTCTGTTTTCATCAGGTTACCTCGATAAACGAATCAAAAATTTTCTTTCAATAATTTTATCATATATCTGATTGTAACTATCGGGTTTAAAAAAATCTTTACAAAAAACCTCCTTATCGCCTCATGATACAAGGTCCCCGGTGCGGTAAGTGCTCCCTATCAACCCCACCGCCGCAGGATATGGAGCACTACCAACGCAATGGCCTGTAGGACCAGTTGACTCCCAAGCGGTCCTTGACCTCCTGGAACGCATTCAAGCCAGACTTGGCCACATGCGGCCGGCCATGGAAAAGATCGGCGATGTCATAGTCGAGTCGGTCCTTGAGAATTTTCAGAAAGAAGGCCGGCCAACAAAGTGGAAGAAGTGGTCTGATACAACGATCCTGCTTCGTAAAAAAATGACTCCTTCAAAAGATGACGGAACGATCCTGAAACTTATGGGGCCCCTTGTCCGGTCCAACAATTACAAAGCCGCCGACGATTCCGTGACCGTTTTCGCTGGCGGCGCCGCGGCTCCCTATGCGGCTTTACAACAGTTCGGTTCTAATGCGACATGGTATGGTCAGGCGACGATCAAAGCTTTTCGGCGAAAAGTCCGAGGCAAATATCAACAGGTAAAGACGCATCAACGCTGGATGAAGACACCATGGGGACCGGTTCCTGCACGACCGTTCTTAATGATCCAGGACCAGGACTGGGATGCAATGCGACAGCAATTGATGGAGTGGCTCAGGACAAATAATATTTAGCCCGGGTAACCGAGCTAAAGTTTTTCAGTCCCGCACTTGATAGGCTTCCGCTGCTTTGGCCAGAAAAC
>JADFXS010000462.1 GCA_015233515.1 Deltaproteobacteria bacterium
TCGGACCTGTTATAGATGGCTCCATCCAAGACCAGAGCTGAACGGCCGTGCCGAGCATGGTTGTTCCGGCCGATACCACATAAAAGAACATGATGGTCAGGCTGGATAATCGGGCCAAGACAACCACGACCCCGGTGACTCAGATTTCCGGCCATGGCCGTTATCAGCGGTTTAAAATCCGGCCTTGGACCCTGAGACCCATCAAGGGATATGAGACCAACCACGCCGGTCATGTCAGGGGGGTGGCCATTATCGCTAAATGGTGATTGGTCAACCGATTGGTTTCCAGGGTGGCATCGATCTTAAAGCCGGAGCTTCGAAGCAGGCGGATCAGATCTTCGGCCGAAGACAGGATTTCCATACCGTATTTTTGTTGGCCTGGTTTGAGAAAATGTTGAGAGATGAGCAGACTTCCGGAAGGCGCCAATAATGTTTTATAATTACTCAATAATTGCCGCAGGTTCGGCAGCACGCACCAGATGGTTTGCGCCATGACGATCAGATCGAAATCGCCGGGCGCCCCGGGCAAATTATCCACTTGATTGAGGTCGTAGACAAAAAACTCGATATGATTCCCGGGCCCGGGTTATTGCCGTGGCGGATACGTCACAGGCGCGAAGGTGACCGCTGATAACCTCGGCCAATAAATTGGTGAAAAATCCCTTGCCACAGCCAATATCCAGAACCCGCCGGAAGTCTTGTCCGGAATTTTTAATCAGCAACAAGGCCGCGTCCATGTCCAGCCTACGGCCGAGAGTGTCGATATGCCAAGGATCGTCCACGTTTTGATACATCTCTTCGAACCGGCCGATAAAGCGTCCATCCTTGATAAAGTAATCATGATAGTCTTTGGACGGGATCGGGTCAGTCATGGGGCGACATCCATTGGTAATTTCGTTCATTCAATCCTGCCGAGCCGGCGGCGGCCGGTGATTTAGATAGTATATTCACGGCCACCGGTTGTGGAATCGTAGCCATCGGTCCATTGTGGGGGATCAAGAGCATACCTTCGCATATCCCGCGGGGAAGGTTCTCCCGCACGCTACCCCCTATTTTCGGCGACGGGCAAAAAGAAACTTCCACGGAAACACCTTTCCGGCGGATAATTCTGGTTGGTCGCCGGTGCGCCGATCAACGACCTGTTGGACTTCAAAGCCTGAATCTGTCAGAAAATCCGAAACTTCCGTCATGGAATAAATGTTGAAGTAGGATTTCAAGCCTTCCGGACCGCGATATCCTTCATCCAAATAGTCGTCTGTTTCGTAGCGGATGACCGTATCCTTATCCAGAGCTGTGCGCAGGATCAGGAAATGACGGGCCGCATCGGCCAGGCGTTCCAGCCCCTGATGGTAATTGGGCAGGCAATGCAAGGTATTGATACAAAGGACCGCGTCATATTGGGTGTCTAGGTTTTCGATGGCGCCGAGCATCAATCGTTCCGGAGGCAGAATTTCCGGAGGAATATTTTGGCGGCCCAGATGAATGTAACCGGCCGTGTAATCCAATCCATAATATTCCACCGGTAAACCGCGATCGGCAAAAGACCGGACAAAATACCCGGTGGCGCAGCCGGCATCGAGCAGGGTCAGGCCCGGCCATACATAAGGGGCTAAAAGTTCGGCCGCTTGTTGGTGACAGGTCAGTTCCGGAAGTTCCCGTCGTGCTCGCTTGGCATAGAGATCAAAAAGGGTCTCCCGGGTATGCTCCCAGATGTTGAAGCGTGGATTGGGAATCACGAGTTTTCCCTGATCAGTCCGGCGATGGTCCGCGCTACCTTGGCAATGGTATCGGCGGGGATGGCCGGGGAAAGGGGTAAGTTGAGCAGACGCCGGAAAATGCCTTCCGTGACCGGGAAATCACCTTCACGATAGGGCAAGGCTTGCTGATAATATGAGTGATAATGCAAGGGTATGAAAAGAACACTGGCGCCGATGTTTAATTCTTTCAATCGTTCGATGAAAGTGTCCCGGTCAATCTTCAATCGATCCGGATTCAGAAGCAGGGGAAAAAGATGCCAGGCGTGGCGGGCATAGTCCTGGGGAGTGAGGACTTGAATCTGATCCAAGCCGGTTAATATCTCTCGGTAAATTCCGGCGTTTTCCGCGCGCCTGGTCATAAAGCCGTCGAGTTTGGCCAGTTGATGAAGACCCATGGCGGCTTGAATATCCATCATGTTGTATTTACATCCTAATTCTGCAATATCATAGACCCAGGACCCCTTGGGTGCGTATCGCTGCCAAATCCGGCGCGCGTCGGAAATGCCATACATACTCAAAATTCGCGCCCGTTGAGCTAAAAGCCGGTCGTTGGTGACCAGCATGCCGCCTTCGCCCGTGGTCAGGTTTTTGGTGGCATAGAAGGAAAAACAGGTGATATGGCCGATGCCGCCTATGGGCCGCCCTTTATATCCGGCGCCTAAGGCGTGGGCGGCGTCTTCCACGACATACAAGTTGTGTTTTTCGGCCAGGGCCATGATTTCGTCCATTCGGCAGGGGTGTCCGCCGTAGTGGACCGGCAGGATCGCCTTAATGGTCAGATCGGTGGCCAAGTGCCGAGGCCGTCCTTCCAAACCGTCCGGTCGGCATTCCTTTTCCAGGAATTCGCGGATCAGATCGGGGTCCAGGTTAAAAGTTCCCGGTTCCACGTCGACAAAAAACGGGCGAGCTTGTTGATACATGATCACATGGCCGGTGGAAGCAAAGGTCAACGGCGTGGTGATCACTCCATGAGGCGGACCTATTTCCAGGACTTTCAAAGCCAGGTGCAGAGCGGCCGTGCAAGAGTTCACCGCCACTGCTTCCTGGACGCCGACATATTCTTTCAAGGCGGTTTCGAATTTTTCCGTTCGCGGGCCGGTGGTCAACCAACCTGATTTCAAAGTCCCTACGACTTCCTGGATTTCTTCCTCGCCGATCAACGGTGG
>JADFXS010000463.1 GCA_015233515.1 Deltaproteobacteria bacterium
TTTCTCAAAATCATAATCCTTAGGGAACTCAAAGAACCGGTCGGATATTTCCAGCTTCTTGATCCGATGGATGGCCAACAGGGGATCGTATTCCGCCGGTTTGACCTTTTTTCCCGGTTCACGGGCTATCGCGGCGTGCAAATAGATGCTGGTCCGGTGAGAAAAAATCTTCAGCGGCTTGATATAAAAAGTCTTCGCCCCGGGCCCGAGGATCCGCTTATAAGTGATTTGGCAAATTTTTCTCTCATCCATGGCCTGAATCAGTTTTTTAATCGTCTCCTGGTGCGGTGTGTAATCAATGTACCCGAACTTCAATGACGCGAAGCAGTCTCCCTGAGCTTCCTGGCCCTTATCCATGAGCGCCCGGGTTTTGAGCAGAGCCCTGGCGGCCTCTTCAAACTGTGTCCGGCCGAGCAGATGCTTGGCAAAAGCTTGACACATCCGCAGCAATGTCATCTCCATCTCGGTCATGGTGACGACGAGGTTGAGGTGTGTAGGTTTATTTATTCGAAAATATTTTCGCTTCCCCCTCATCTCCTCTTCGATATTCACGCCGTAAGCCTGGCGGATATCTTGAACCAGCCTGAGAACCGTCGGCTTGGAGCATTCCAACATTGCGGACAGTTGGTTCAGGGAATAATACTGGCCTGAAAAAAGGAGCCGGGCAAAAAGGCTGATCAGTTTTTCGCCATAACTTCTGTGAGTGTTAATTTTTTCAGGCATGAACGCCTCCGGGAAAAGAGCAGAATCGTTCCTCTTGATGAAACGCTAACATGCTAAATAGAAAATAACAATATTAGATACCATGGCTCCATAGCCTAGCCTGGGACAAAATTGACGGAGACAAAATTGAAAATCAAACAAATAATGAATGCCGGGGTAATCCTGTTGATAATTCTCGAGTCCGACCTTATGACCTATGCCCGGGAAAACAGCGATGACTTTTCCAAGGGATTTCTGAACCGGGAAGAGGTCATTAAATCAGCCGCGACCGTCGATCTTTCCACCTTTCCCAGTACGGATGTGGTGATCGCGGACATGCATCGCTGGGTCAAGTATAATCAAGACGGTACCTACCTTGTCTGGCTGGATATTTATTACAAGCCTTTGACTGAAGCCGGTCGGGTCCGATGCAAAACCCTGTCCGCGAATTTCCAGTCCAATCTCAACACCCAGGAATTTACATTTCTGGAAGTGATAAAACCGGATGGCAGTTCCCGGACAATCGATATCAAGTCTAACAGCCGGGTCATGGTGGGACGGAGCCAAGCGGCCCCCAACAACTAAAATATCTTAGAAAAACAGCTATATGTCAATGTTCCGGACGTCGAGATCAATGATTTGGTCCATCTCGTCCAATGCGGCGACTATTTCAAGGTGATGGCGCCCGGCTCTTGGCAGGATTGGGTAGTATTTGAAGGGCGTGACGGCCGGAAAAGGTTTGAATACACGATCGTCGCACCAAAAGAGCTGCCGCTGGTCGGTATCGCGCTCAAGAATGAAATTCCGGGGACAATTTCCCAATCCCGGCATGAGGGAAAAGACTTCGTTATCCACCATTGGGTCTCCAGGGATATACAGCGCATTTTTAGCGAACCTGATATGCCCACTTATTACAATTACACACAACGCCTGCTGGTCAGCACTATCAAGGACTGGAACTGGGTCTCGCGGTGGTACTGGAGCCTGTGTGAAAAACCTCTCGGCCGGATCACGTCGGAGATGAAAGCTAAAGTTGACGATTTGGTCAGAAATAAAGCTAACCGCGATGAAAAAATAAATGCCATCTTCAAATTCGTCTCCCAGGAAGTCAGATATCTCGGGGTGAATACCGATGATGAATCGGAATGGTTTCAACCGCATGCGGTGAATCTCACCTTCGAACGCCGCACCGGGACATGCCGCGACAAAGCTGTTCTCCTGGTCGCCATGCTTCGCCTGGCGGATATTGATGCCTATCCGGTGCTTATCGAAAAAGGGCCTCTCAAGGATCCGGAGGTCTCCACCGCCAGTTTCAATCACGCCATCACCGGGGTTAGGAATGACGATGGCTCATATGTCTTGATGGATTCAACAGACGAAAGCACCAACCAACTCCTGCCGTCGTATCTCAATAACATGAGTTATCTGGTCATTTCACCGGACGGCGAGTCTCTCCGTGTCACCCCCTTGGCCCGGGCGGAAGAGAATATGATGGAGATCGAGACCATGGGCCGGCTGGACGATGCCGGCGGTCTTACAGGACAAACAATACTCCGTTTCAATGGGGTCAACGATAATCAGATCAGGGATTTTTTTATCAAGCATACCCCACAAGAACAGAAGCAGGGAATCGAAGGGCTACTGAAAAATATCCTGCCCGGCGCGATCACCGCCTATGAGGTTTTCCCCAAGGATATCATGGATACATCAAAGACCCTCGAGGTTCATTTTGGCTTCACCGCCTCCGATGTGACGGCGCGCGGCGAACATCTGGCGAGCTTTACTCCGCCGCGCTGGGCGTTTCAAATCGGGGCGGTGAACCTTTTTTTTAACAAGGTTGGTCTCAAGGAACGCCGGTTTCCTTTTAAAATCCAGTACGCTTGCGGAGTCAGGGAAACAATCAGAATTTTGCTGCCCAAGTTTTTATGGCAAGTCGCCAGCTTGCCGACTTTCGAAAATCTGGATGACGAGACCATGTCCTTCCAGAGCCAAGTCCGGATGGAACAGAATGAAATCAAATGCGATCTTGATCTGAAAGTTAAAATACCGGAATTTTCACCCCGGCAATACCTGGCTCTTCGGGAAAATCTGGAGAAGTTGGAAAGTGTCGGCTCGAAAATGCTTCTTTTTTATCCGCCATCCGGATCTCTCTTGCCGTCGGAGGGATCAACCCGAGATATCTGACTTCCTGGGAGACGAATTTGCAGAGGGCATGTATT
>JADFXS010000464.1:0-2374 GCA_015233515.1 Deltaproteobacteria bacterium
ATCAGTATCTGTCCACGCACATGATCCGCCGACGGATCGATGATATCGCTACCGCTCATCCGCATATTTAATACAAGTTGATCTTACGGTCATGAACGATACAAGGGCCGAACGCACCAAGGAAATACGGGAGGCTAATCGTTTGTTGGTAGAACAACGCGATGAACTGGCCCGGACCAATGATGAACTGATCGAACTCCAGCAGCTCAAGGAAGATTTGACCAATATGGTCGTCCATGACCTTAAGGGACCCCTGACCGAAATCCAGGCCAATCTGGAAATGATGCGGGCCGAGCCTTTGACCGAATTCATGAGCGAGCTGGTGGAATCCGCCGAAACAGGCAGCCACGACTTGGTGCGCATGCTCACTAATTTGCTTGATGTCAGCCGGTTGGAAGAGAATCGGATGATCTTGGAACTTGAACCTTTCGATGCTTCGGGAGTTATCCGCCGCGTCCTGGATAGGTTCAAACCTTTGAGCAACCTTAAAATGGTAACGATATCCATGGAATTACCCGAGGATTTGCCCCAAGTGGTGGCTGACCGCGCTTTATTTGAGCGGATACTTAACAACCTGGTCTCCAATGCCTTGGATTACACTCCGGAAGATGGAAAAATAGTCGTCATGGCCGAATACCAACCAATCGGTTTCCGCTTTGAAGTCAAGGATACCGGTTGCGGAATCCCCAAGGAGTTGCACGAAAAAATATTCGAGAAATTTTCTCAGGGAAAACGCGGTCGTCCTAAAACCGGGTCCGGCCTGGGGCTGACCTTTTGCCGCATGGCCATCGAGGCGCAAGGTGGGCATATCCGGGTGGAAAGCGAGCCCGGCCAAGGCAGCAGCTTTATCTTCACCATCCCGCCGATTAGTGCGTCTCGGGATGAAAGGGGCTTGTCATGGCCGACTTGAAAACCCTGATAAAAAATATGGATCAATTTAAGATTCTGCTGGTGGACGACAAGGCCAATATGCGTCGTACCATTCGCAACATGCTAAGGCAACTAGGATTTTCGGATTTCCGCGAAGCCGAGGATGGTGATGTGGCCTTGCGTAAAATCAAAAGTGAACGTTATGACTTCGTCATCTGCGATTGGAATATGCCCAGGATGAACGGCATTGACGTTTTACGGATCCTTCGGGAAGAAGAACGATTTCGCGATTTGCCGTTTTTAATGGTCACCGCTGAAGTGGAAGAGGGAACCGTGGCGGAATCCATCGAGGCGGAAGTGGATGGATATATTCTCAAGCCTTTTGTCCCCAAAACCTTGGAAGACAAGATGGCGGAGATAATTACCAAGAAACTGACTCCGTCCCCGCTGGATATCCATTTGCGCGTCGCCGAAGTGCATGTCAAGGCCAATAATTATGTCCTGGCTCATAAGGAATTGGATCAGGCCGCCAAAATAAGTCCGCGCAGCCCAAAGATATATTATGCCCGCGGCTTGGTATTCGAAGCCGAAAATAATATCCCGGAAGCAGAACGATGTTTCGCCTTGGCCCGACAAATGGGACCCAAATTCATAAAAGCCCATGAAAAACTGGCCGCCATCTATGCCAAGCAGGGACGGACCGCGGATATTCTCAACATTATCAAGGAAGCGGTTAAAGTCAGCCCGAAGAATCCCGATCGCCAGGTCCGTTTAGGGGAAGCCCTCTTGGCGGAAGGACGGGTCCAGGAAGCCCGGAAAGCTTTTAACAACGCCGTGGTTCTGGACCCGGACAATCCCGAGCGTTTGGCGGCCATCGGAGAAGCCTACCTAAATAACGGCTTGACTCAGGAAGCGGAAAAAGCCTTTGCCGCGTCCATCAAAAACAACCCGCACAACACTTACGTCTATAACCGCTTGGGCATTGCCTTTCGCCGTCAGAAAAAATTCACCGAAGCCATCAGTTTGTATCAAAGGGCCTTGGCTATCGATCCGGAAGAAGAAAACCTGCACTATAATTTGGCTCGCGCGCACATGGGAATCGGCAACACGGAACAGGCCATTTCGGCATTGTACCGGGCGTTGAAGATTAATTCTGAATTTAAGGAAGCCCGCGACTTGTTGACCAAGCTCAAGGAAGGTTGAACGACGGCGCCGCGGTTTTTCTCATCATTACTACGGACGATAGGGGAGTCATGGAATCTTATCAAAAAGAATTCGCCGGCGTCCTGGCGGAAACCGGGGCCTTGTTCTTCGCCCCGGGTTTACGTTTAAAGGATGGCCGACCCACACCTTATTTCGTTAACCTGGGACTGTTCAGAACCGGCCGCCTGATAGGCCGTCTGGGGTCTTTCCTGGCCGGAATGTTGATGGATCGCCGACTGGTGGACGGTATCGACGTCTTGGTCGGTCCGTCGTACAAAGGCAGCGCCCTGGCCGTGGCCAC
>JADFXS010000464.1:2384-2914 GCA_015233515.1 Deltaproteobacteria bacterium
AACGAGTACGGCCGGGACTTGTCATTTGAATATGATCGCAAGGACCCCAAGACCCACGGCGAAGCCTCGGGGCGGGCCAATCAGTTTGTCACGGGCGCCCTGACGCCCCAGGCCCGGGTCTTCATTATCGACGACGTGGCCACCAGCATGGGGACAAAATATGACCTCATCAACCTTCTCCATGCCGAATCCATCGGACGAAAACTGAATTTGTCCATCGTCGGCGTCGGATTGGCCGTGGACCGCGAACAAACCACCGCGGTCGCCGACGGTCAAGGCGGTATCAAGGAAGGAATAAAAGGCGCGGATTCCATCGCCGACTTCACCAGAAATACCGATGTCCCGGTTCATACCCTGGTCGGTATTCGATCCATCATTGCCTATCTATCCGAACAGGAAATACCGGTCATGATCAACGGCGCCAAGAGACCTCTGGATGCGGAAACCCTCGATGCGTTCAAAGCCTATATGGCTGTCTATGGTGTGGAACGAGGCTGAACAGGCATACGAACGCATTCCCTGTCGCTTGC
>JADFXS010000465.1:0-1039 GCA_015233515.1 Deltaproteobacteria bacterium
CGCGTTTCGCCGAGGATTTACGCGCCCTATCCGCGATTTGATGGTGGATTTAGGATTAGTTTCGACAAGCGCCTGGCCGCCTTTGACAAATTCCATGCAGCTTGCTATGGAGTCGGCGAGCGCGCAACAAAAACGCTTTTGTTCCTTGCATGTCGAAAGTTCACTACAGTTCGCCGGCATGTTGAATTCACAGATCAACTTGCTGATAGAAGGAGCCAATCGTGGATAATCGGGTTTTTGCGGTCCGATGCCGGGATTATCGACAAGCTGGCGAAAATATCGCCACTCTGCTGGAAATGATGGGTGGCATGAAGAATTTTGCCGCCCGGGATGAATCGATCGCTCTAAAAGTCAACCTTTTGTTGGCCGCTAGACCCGAGGACGCCGTGACAACTCATCCGGCGGTCGTCTCGGCGGTGGCCGCCTTGGTCAAGGCCCAGGGAGCCAAGCCGTTCATTGTGGACAGCCCGGGCAGCGGCTATAAATACGATCAAAAAACGCTCCGCAAGACCTATCAGGTTGCCGGAATATCCCAGGTCGCTGAAAAAATCGGGGTCGAGGTCAATCTGGATTGCTCCCATGAGTCGGTCGCCTTTCCCCAGGGGCAACTGATCAAGCGTTTCGAAGTTATCACGCCAATCCTCAAAGCGGACGCCGTATTCAATCTCTGCAAGCTCAAAACGCACATGTTCACCTACATGACCGGCGCGGTAAAAAACAATTTCGGCGTCATCCCCGGGTTGGTCAAACCCGGGTATCACGCCAAACTCCATGATACCAACCGCTTCGCGGCCATGCTCTTGGATCTCACCGAGTTGGTTTCCGCCAGATTTTTCCTTATGGATGCGGTAACGGCCATGGAAGGAGATGGTCCGATGGCCGGAAAACCTCGACCGGTAGGTCTTATTTTAGCCGCTCTCAACCCTCTGGCCCTGGATGTGGTCGGCGGCGAGATAATCGGCTTGGACCGTGAAAACAACCCGATTCTGGTTGAAGCGGAAAAAAGGGGGCTTGGACCTACTCGTCTGGAGGATGTGGA
>JADFXS010000465.1:1049-2377 GCA_015233515.1 Deltaproteobacteria bacterium
CGTCTGATTCATCCGGCCTGACCGCCCCTGTCTCAGGATCAATGATTTCAAAAAGCCGAGCACTTATCACCGCGGACACGGCTTGGGCGGAGGAGCCTGGTATTTGCGTATGATGACGCCGTTATTTAAAAATATGATGTCGGTCAAACCGAAAGTGAGTCCGAAAAAATGTTTGGCCTGTGGGGTTTGCGTCAAGGCTTGTCCCATGGCGGCTATCACTTTAGTAAAAGGAGAGTCTGCCCGGATCGATGATCGCCGATGCGTTCGTTGTTACTGCTGCCATGAAATGTGCCCGGAAAAGGCCATAGATCTCGATCGAAGCCTCTTATATCGGATACTCAAACCGGCTGGAACAGCCTGAGGGAAGCCTGGGATCTTTGAGGCCGGCTTGTCGGCTTGGCCGTTTTCTCAAAGGAGTCGAGCGCCCGTACCGTAATAAGCCTTGGCCATAACCCGGCGTTACGTGCTGAAATCCATAAATTAGCCGGTAAAAGCATCAGTTAAAGGGGCGGCGGCAGTTGGATCGATGCTTGTATAGTAACTGCCTTTCTTAAATTAGGAAATAGTCTAAGTTTTTTCTTTATTGCATATTTTGGGAACGTGGGTATCTTTGGCTCAGCGGGCGTACCCCGGAAAAGCGCTTCGAAATGGGAAATGGCTGGGCCTGGAGCAAGCCCGGCGCAGGCGGGCTGTCAGTGGGCCGCGGGCAGGCCTCGGAACATGAAGAAGGCGGCTCCGGCCAGGCACAAGCTGGCCCATAGGTAGTCCCAAGTCAGTTGCTGCTTCATATAAAAGACGCAGAAACCCGCGAAGACGATCATGGCCAGGACTTCCTGCATGACTTTGAGCTGGGGCAGGGTGAAGTAGGCGCTTCCTAAACGGTTGGCGGGAACTTGTAGACAATATTCGAAAAACGCCACTCCCCAGCTGATGGCGATCACCAGGATCAGGGGCATGGTGCGCATGTCCTTTAAATGGCCGTACCAGGCGTAGGTCATGAAGATATTGGAAATGACCAGGAGGAGAATCGGGGCGAGATGCATGATCTATTTTGTCCTAATGCTTAATAATTATTGCGGTAACATTAGAAAGACCCGAAGAAGATCAAATCCTCTGGGTCTCGGTTATCCGCAATTCACCTGATGAAGGTGGATTTATTTATGACTCGTCTTGGTAGAAGCCCTTCGGAGGCCATCTATCAAGCTGTCAACCGGAGTGATCGATACCACTCTTGTGGCTCGGAATCAACTAAAATTGGATGTTCAAAGGTCAATTGTCCACATATCACGGCCTTTCCTTCAATCCGGATAGTAGAAAGTCGGCCGGTC
>JADFXS010000465.1:2459-2912 GCA_015233515.1 Deltaproteobacteria bacterium
GGGCAAAACAAACAGGACGGAATGCGTACTTTTTAAAGAAGCGGATCTTCCCCTCGAGGTAGTGATTCTGCTGATCGGTGGTATAGCCCTGTTGATCACCGGAGTTCTGCTTTTCCCGGTGTCTTACGGAGCGCTCCCTTACTATGAAAATGGTTTGTATGGGTTGTTTTTGATTATATTTGCTTTACAGATGATAACGTTGGGAAAAACACCGTTTCGCGATATGCCCAGGTCAAAACTTTTGCTTACCGTCGGTGTAATGATTGCCGCCGTGGGCATTGTTACCTGTTTTATTCCAAGTTTGAACCGCCTCCCGCGCATACTCTTGTTTATTTGTTTTGGCCCGGGGGGCTTTCTGCTGTTTCTGCAGATGTGTTTTGCCAGAGACAAGCTTAGAGCCTGGCTAACTCCAGGAATAATAGGCTGCGGCTTTGTAAGGTTTTTACCCGGCCC
>JADFXS010000466.1:0-610 GCA_015233515.1 Deltaproteobacteria bacterium
TGGACGCCCATGGTTTTCAAATCAAAAGCGGCTTTAATATGGTCACATTTACCGCAATTTTCCTTGGTGTACAAAATCATGGCTAAGTCGCTCCTCAGCAGGATGTATCAGGGGCGCCGGCATCGGCTGTCCGGGACGGGAACGGGACGGGCTCCGATTTTTGGAGGAAAAAGCCACGATTGCGGTAGCGATCCTTGAGTTCGCCGATTTTACCCTTGTTCCAGGATGAAAGTTTAGTGAAGTAGCCGGTAATCCTGGTTATACCTTCCAGCTCTTCCGAGCCGCAGGTCGGGCATTTGGCCAGCAAACCGCGATATGTCCGGCCACAAGCATGACAGTTGCTGAATTCCGGGGAAAATGCGATCTGGTCGTTCTTGGTCTGCCGGAAAGTCTTGAGGACAAAGTTGGCGATGGATTTGGCCGACGGCCGGGCTTCGCCCAACCAGATGTGGGTAATGGCGCCGGCTTCGATCAATGGATGGAAGCGGCCTTCCAGCTGAACCCGCTCGATGGGGTTAACTTCCGCATGAACATTGAACAACGTGGAGTTGGTGTAATAGATTTCCCCGTTAGCCGGATTACCCTTTACCACACACTTGGCTTGAACTGG